>JBBRNY010000004.1:0-52642 GCA_038229915.1 Kapaibacterium sp. (SeqCode)
CAATGGCATTCAAAACCATTATCAACGGTTCTAACATCGATACTAATATTGTTTCTAGAAAAGAATGAATCCACTTTTTAGCTTTTTTCGTCTCGGTAATGACGTTGATGATCATACAAAGATCATTTCCAGTATTGAGGTTGGAGTCTATTTAAAAGGGACAAATCTTTGGATCTTAATTTGTGCTATCCTCATCGCCTCGGTCGGATTGAACGTCAACTCAACCGCCGTCATTATCGGTGCAATGCTCATCTCCCCGTTAATGGGTCCGCTGATGGGCATCGGTCTCGGCTTAGGAATTAATGATCTTAACCTTGCAAAAAATGCGCTTCGAAATTTTGGAATCTCTGTACTTGCAGGTTTAGGTGCTTCCTGCATTTATTTTTTAATAAGCCCAATGGGAGAAGCACATTCCGAACTGCTCTCGAGAACATCACCAGCCATCTGGGACGTACTGATCGCATCGTTTGGTGGCTTGGCAGGTATCATCGCAACATCAAGCAAGAACAAAGCAAATGTTATCCCTGGCGTCGCGATAGCAACAGCACTGATGCCACCGCTCTGCACTGCCGGATTCGGATTAGCTCATCAAGATTGGCACATTTTTTTCGGGGCAGGCTATCTTTTTATTATTAATAGTGTCTTCATTAGTTTATCGACACTCTTAACGGTTCGGTTTCTTCGTTTCCCGATCCATAAGTTTTCGGATCTCAAACAACAAGCAAGGGCTCAGAAATTAATTTATGTGATCGTTGCCGCTACGTTAGTACCAAGTTTTTTTGCTACCTATAATATTATTCAGAACAATCGTTTTTCGGAGAATGCAAATCAGTTTATCGCGAAAGAATCGCCTATCGGTGATAATTACTTGCTGAATAAAAATATTGATCCTGCCGCGAAAACCATCAGTCTTATCTATGGAGGAAAGGGACTAACCGATGCTCAAAAGAAAGCGCTTCAGACTAAGCTTAAATTATATGATATTTCTGATGCCAAGCTAACGATCACCGAAGGATTTTCGATGCGATTTATGACTTCGCAAACATCAGAGGAGCAAAAGCTTCTACAGGTGATGGATGAGAAACTAAGAAAGATGGAGCTTGACCATCAAATACTTGATAGCGTCAACTCCTTCTCGACATTACAGCAAACAATGCTGAAGGAAGCAAGCACCGAACACCCAACTTTAAAAAGCCTAACGATCTCCCGACTTGTTACCACTTCCGCAGATTCGCTTTCTGACACGACATTCCTTGTCAGTTATATTTTTAAGAATCGTATTTCCAAAAAAGAAAAGAAGCAGTTAAACGATTGGACAACAATCAAAATGAACGGCAGAAATTTTCGGATGGTCGCTGATGTAAAATAGTTGTTCTCGGAACACCTTAGGACTCTTCATTTTTGGACATAAAAAAAACCTGTCGCTATAACACGACAGGTTTGGGCAAAGTCTTGGCTATTCAGAATTAGTTATGTTCAAAACTGCCAAGTATCTGCGCTTTCGAGGCTGCATCGTATGCTCGTTCGACCATAGACCGGTCCGCTTTATGAAAGCGAACTTCAGGATCTATGTTCAATAAAACAGTCCCTGCAGCGATTATCCCAACATGTTGTGAATCACTTCCACGTTGAAATTTTTCCGGCGCAATTCCAAGAATCGATTTGGGCATTTCTACTGTATGTTGCTTATGTGAGACATCAGCGACGATACACCTGAAATAATCAATAAATTCTTGCCATTTCACCAAAGTAATATTTGTCAATATTATCACCACCTTTCTATTTTTTGATATAAAAACATAGCTTTTATATCTTTTCCTATTGAGATTAAACTCATTATTACCGTAAATAATTCACTCGTTAGTTCTAAAAGCAAGAGCCACACCTTGCGGTGTGGCTCTTAAAAAAAGACTTGCCATCTGTAAGCCGAATTCTGTCTGTCTGTTTTCACAGGAGACGGTCATTGATCTATGCGACCTACCCGCGATCACGGCTTGCGAGCCGCAAGTGTTCGGTTGCCCGAACGTATCGCTTACATGGTCTTGCTCCGCGCGAGGTTTATCGTGACTGCTATTCTTACGAATAGCACGGTGGTCTCTTACACCGCCTTTTCACCCTTACCACTCTTTGACGAGTGGCGGTTTATTTTCTGCGACACTGCGCTGTCAACAAAGTATTCTCTTGCGATTATTCTTTATTGCCCGGTCTTGAAACGTATCGAAATAAGCTCTCGATCGGCACGCTGCTCTTCGGAGTTCGGACTTTCCTCATATACTGCTATATGCGACCGTCCGATGACAAGCACACTCTTAAAAAACTGATTAATTATTCTGCTTCTTCGGCGTCCACTTCATAGACGATCTTCACGCGTTCGCCATCAACGGCAACAGCGATCGGCTCACCAACGACGATACGTCCGCAATATTCGCAGACGGTATGTTTCTCGCCGCGATTAAGCTCCAATACTAACTGTCTCGGAATGGCATTAAAGCATCCGCCACAAACGCCATCGCGCACACCAACGATACCAAGCCCGTTCTTTGCAGGACGGATACGCTCGTAGATCGAGATAAACTGCGGAGTGACTTTCTTCGCCGCATCGGTGCGAAGTTTGGTGAGTTTCTTTTCTTCTGCCGCCGTCTCGAGCATCACTTCCTCAAGCTGCTTCCTCGAGGCATCAAATTCTTCTTTGAGCTGAGCAACATCATTGCGGGCCGCATCGGCATCGGCTTGTGCATTCTCAAGCTCCATCGATAGGCGCGCCATCGTCTCGGTGCCTTCGTTCAACCGACGGTCAGCATCTTCGATCTGAAAGGTGATCGCATCATATTCGCGTGTCGTCTTGACATCGAACTGTTGCTTTTTATATTTCTCCAACTTCTCGCGATGGTCGGTCACATCGTTATCGAGCGTACGAACTTTTGCCTGATGCTCATGCACAAAGCGTTCGATCTCGGCAAGGATGTTCTCGCGCTCGACGAGCGCGGCACGCATTTCTTCAACACGAACCGGTAATTCACCACGACTCGATACCAACTCATCAAGTTGTGTATCAATATGCTGAAGCTGGTATAATCCTAATAATGTTTCGTTCACAATTCTTCCGATTTTCTTATGTAATATTGTACGGCATTTGGTCGAATGCCCGACCCCACAACGATAGAGTGCTGATCTTTATTATGCAAATCTACGACATTCCAAACACGTAACGCCTCTTCTAGCATTCCACGTACAACAAAGCATTCTGTTTCAGCATGCCCAATATCAACCAAAAATAGTCCGTCGTGCTCGGCTTTGTAGAAATCGTGATAACGAATATCACCGCTCAAAAAGGCATCAGCACCCATATTAATAGCGCCAGAATAGTACTCCATACCCGACCCGCCAAGCATCGCGACCCTATTGATCGCCGTTTTCGAGCTCTTGTTATACCGTAAGACCTCCGAGCCGAATATGCTTGCCGCAAGCTTTAAAAATTGCCCTATCGGCATTGGTTGGGCAAATTCGCCAATGCTCCCCATTCCATATTTGGGATGTGAATTCATTAACGGGTAGCGATCATAAGCCACTTCTTCGTAAGGATGTGCTTCGATCATTGCTTTGATCACCGTTGGGCTTTTCCAGCGCTCGCAGATCATCTCGATACGAACTTCTGACTGCCTTTCTCTTACCATAGGCTGCCCGATGGTCGGGTTCGAATCCTCATTCCCACGGAAAGAGCCATAACCCTCTATCGAAAACGAGCATTCGTCATAATTACTAATATCCCCCGCACCGGCAAGCCACATTGCCTCTTGAACTTGCTTTACTATTTTAGGGTCAGTACTTGGGACGAAGACTACAATTTTTTCGAGACGATCAGAAAGCGGAGCAAGTGGACGAATATTTTTTAAGCCTAAGGCTGTTGCCATTAATGCGCTCGTACCAATTTTTGGCTGGGCATCGAAAGCAGTATGCACGACGTACAAGGCGATCTTTGATACGATCAGCCGACGAACAAGCGAACCCGTCCGAGTTGAGTCGGTAATCGAAGAAACATTCGGAAAAATAAGGGGATGATAAGCAATGATGAGATTCGCACCAATCGAAATTGCCTCGTTTATGATCTCATCGGTTACTTCATACGCCACGAGCGCACGATGGAGTTCTTCGCCCTCGTCATAACCAACTTGAAGCCCTACCGCATCTTTTTCATAGCCTGCAGAAGCAAGCGGGATAGCCTCACCAAATGCTCGAAGAAAAGTTTTTATTAACACACAAACCTCTATAAATTCTTATCTCAACACGATCTTTTTCGAGCCGATAAATTTTCCATCAACGGTCATCGTTGCGATATACACACCTGCTGTATGCTCGTTCGGCGCAAAAACAACGATGCTATTTCCTTCGCTCATCACACCGTTTGCAAGTGTTGCGACGCTTCGACCAAGCATATCATTGACAATGATATGCACAAACGACGGCTGTGCAAGTGTGAATGGTATCGACACTGATGATGACGCAGGGTTTGGTGTGGGTTCGCCAAGATTCGAAGCAAATGATGATGTCGGAGATACAGCAGCTAACGGAATGCCTTGTGCTGTCTGCCCAACACCATAGACTGCGAAAGAATAAAGCCCCGCACCGGATTTACCGACAGGATTTACATCTTGCATTGCAACGACGACTTTCATATTAGACATATTCCAATTTTTACCGGTGACATCATAAGTATAATGCAATATCGTATCAGTAAGAACAAAAGCCTCGCCAAGGTCTTTTCTCGGTATCGCGGCACGGAAAATATTATTCCAGGTACCGCTATTAGGATTTCCGAAATGCTTTGTGTTAGCAAAAACGATCCCCGACTCTACCAACATCACATAAGGCAAAACATATACTTGATTTGCTGACGGGGCAACAGTAACTTTTATGTCGATCTTCATCTGTGAATTCTCCGATACTGAGGCTGTAGGCAGAACGGTAGCCTGTAATGCACCAAAAGCAACTGCTTCCTCGGTCGAGGTTTTCCAGGTTGGGAATGAGGTGCTACCGGTAGCAGAGAATATTCCGTCGATCACGCCGACGGGATCGCCTTCGACATTGTAATGTGCATTCGATGAAGTAATATCCTGACGCGCATCGACATCACCTTGTGAAGCCAAATAGAATGGGTCAAGTGGGTAAGGCGTATTATTATGATAGATCACCTGAATGATATTAAGCTCCGGGTGGGCTTTGACGTAATCATCGTAAAGATTATCGGGCACGACACAATTGGTGCAGTCGGTATTGCTGAAAAATTCCGCCAAGACCTGCGCATTAGCTGAAGTAGAACAAGCGAGTAGCACCAGAAGAAATAATACTTTTTTCATACGATCAAAAAGAAAATAATTTACTATTGAAGACAACACCAATTTCCCCGTTTTGTTGCCCTACGGGTAGATCGAAAGTACTTTCGGGGGATTGACGGATGGCGTGGTGATCCAGATCGAATCTAGCTTGATCTGTTGCGTGTCCCTCACCACAGCCGCAATAGAATCGACGACATTATCAAAATAGAAGTGGAGTGTATCCGACAATTGGTAAAAATGTTTGCGAAATTGATAACGCGATATATCAGCAACTGCCGCTGAGGCAAACGAGATGATCATTACCGAATCAGTATATGACGACGAGGTAGTGACACGAACGATCACCGTGCTTCTCACCGGTTGAAGCGAGATCACTTTCGTGCCATGAGCAAAACCAAAGTGGACCGTATCGACAGCATTTATGCGTGTAAAGTCTCCGCTTGGGTTGGTAGTGTCGCTCGTGCAACTGATGCTGAATACCGCAAGGGCAAAGAGCAAGGTAGCGATACAAAAGTTTTTTATTTTTGACATATATTCGTGTCTCTATCTACTCGTTTTTGCAATGATAAATTCCCGTTGCTCTCACCGATGGTCGAAATGATTTCGGTGTAATCTCTAATTGGCAGCTCAGCCTTATACTGACTAATAAGATTAATTTTTGATTTCCCCATCCGAAATGCGTATTTTTGCACTATGGATAAACTTAAGATCGCACTCGTCGGCAGTGGAAATATGGGTCAGGTCATTCACTTGCCTATTCTCAAGAAGATGCAGGATGTGGAAATCTGTGCTATCGTCGATCCCGACGAGCGCAAGGCGAAGATCATTGCCGAGCGTTTTGGCATCACTTCGACCTTCAAAACGATGGATGCTATGCTCAGCTCAGGTATTGGCTCTGAGATAACGGCTGTGGATATATGCACCCCCACCGATCAGCATAAATCCCCGGCAATTGCGGCATTGCAAAGCGGTAAAGACGTACTGATCGAGAAGCCGATAGCTCGTACAGCCAAAGAAGCCAAAGAAATTAATGACATTGCGCATAAATACGGGCGCAAGTTAATGGTCGGGATGAACAACCGCTTCCGCCCCGATGCGATGATCTTGAAATCTTTTATTGACGCAGGCGAACTTGGCAATATTTATTATATCAAATCAGGTTGGCTCAAACAGCAATCCTCGATCGCGACGTGGCACCAACAAAAAGAGAAATCTGGCGGCGGTGTATTTATTGATCTCGGTATCGTCATCCTCGATATGTCGCTGTGGCTACTTAATTACCCTGATGTTGCCACCGTTAGTGCGACAACCTATAATCAGTTTACTAAAAAAGTTGAAGACTCGGCGGCAGTGTTTATCCGTTTGGCGAATGGCGTAACTTTGACTATTGAAACAAGCTGGACCTTCCACCGCGAAGGCGATTTCTTTTATTGCAATGTCTTCGGCAAAGACGGCTCGGCATTTGTCAATCCGCTTCGGGTCTTCAAGCAAGTTGCGGGGAATCTTGTCAATCTTACACCAGCAAAGACTGACTCACAAGTAGCACTCTATAAAAAATCATACGAGAATGAACTTCGTCATTTCGTCAATACTTGCAAAGGATTAGTACCACTTATTTCAAGTGGTGATGATGCCGTAAAGAGAATGCAGATCGTCGAAGCGATATACCAATCCGCAGCAAAACAAAAAGAGATCTCGCTCGCGCCGACGAAAAAGAAGAAGTAACCTACGGTTATTTCTTTGGCGGTGCCTCTTTTATTACTTGCACCTTATCGCCTTCTTTCAAAGCATCGCTCACCGAAAGTATCACTTGATCGCCGAGGTTCAGGCCTGAGATGACCTGCACGACTTTTCCGTCGTTATCGGCGATCTCTATTTTTTTCATCCTCAAAGTGTTTGTTGCATCAGCAACGGCAACCGCAAATTCTTTGCCTCGCACGATCAATGCATTTGATGGGATGGTCATATACGGCTGTGCTTTTATCTTGAGTGCCACCTGTACATAACTTCCGGGCAAGATCAATTCATTTTTATTATCAAGATCGATCTCGGCAAGGAGGGTTCGGGTCTTTGAATCTATCTCTCCTGTATAACGAGTGATCGTTGCCTTGATGTTGACCGTTGGTCGTTCGGGCAAACGAATGCTGACCGAATCTCCTTCTTTGATAAACACAGCATCGCGCTGATCGAGATAGATATAAATTCGGAGTCTGTTGGTTTGCGAAATAGTCACGATCGGCAATGCGCTCGATTGTGAATTTACAGCACTTTGCACCAATGCACCGGGATCGGCAAAGCGAGCTGTTACTTTCCCTGAGAATGGAGCTTTGATAGATTCATACGAACGCTGCTGCGCCAATGCTGCAAGATTTGCCTCAGCCATATCGGCATTCGAACTTGCCTGCTCGGCTTCTTGTGGCGAGATCAACCCTTGTTGTAATAACACCTGACTGCGTTTCGAGATGCTACGTTTGTTTTTTGCATCCGACTCGGTCGCTTGATAGCTTCTATCTGTTTCAGGAGATTCGATCGTTGCGAGCAACTGCCCTTCCTTTACATTATCACCTTTATCAACACTAATACGTTTTAAGTATCCACTGATCTTTGCATACAGCGTGACGCTGGTAAATGCTCGGACTTCACCGGCAATCGTGATCGTTCTCTCGGATGCCGATGACATCACCGGACTGACCCGTACTTGTGTTCCGGCACTTGCATCTTTCGAGCGGCTATCGAGATCCGCTTTTGTGCGATTATCTTTTGCTGCATTCAGCAAGAAGTAGAGTACACCGAAAATTACGACAAGAAGAATCCCTCCTATCACTAGTTTCCCCGATGATCGCTTCGTTGGTTGTTCTGCTGTCATAAATATATTCTTTCAACAATCATTGTTAATCGACAACGACATCGCTCGGAGCGTTGGGATCATAAATAAAACCTTTTTCTTCCGAAAGGAAACGCGCTTCGAGTTCGTGCTTCGTTGGTTTGCCTTTGCGTAGATATGAATAGATGATCGGCACAACGAAGAGTGTCGTGATCGTTGCAAAGATCAATCCGCCGATCACTGCTCTGCCAAGTGGCGCATTCTGCTCGCCACCTTCGCCCAGACCAAGTGCCATCGGTATCATACCAAGGATCATCGCGAGTGCTGTCATCAGCACAGGACGGATACGAGTCTTCCCTGCTTCGAGTGCTCCGCGAAGTGCATCATATCCGTGTTCAACACGAACATCATTTGCAAAACTCACAAGCAATGTAGAATTCGAGACCGCAATACCAACGGACATAATAGTACCCATCAGCGACATCACGTTGATCGTGGTTCCTGTTGCGGCAAGGATCCAAAGAATACCACAGATCGAACCCGGTACTGCTACCATCACAATAAAGGGATCAAGCCAGGATTGGAATAAGATTGCCATCAATAAATACACCATCAAAATGGCAATGAGAATACCATAGCCCAAACTCCTGAATGAATCATTCATCACTTCGTTCTGTCCACGAATCGTGATCTTCATTCCCTTTGGCAATTCACCAAGTTTGTCTATTTCTTTTTGAATGTCATTTACAGTAGAACCAAGATCGCGACCTTCGACATTTGCAGTGACATCAAGCACACGTTGAACGGTATAGTGATCTATTTCTGTGGGTGTCCATTCGCTTGATACACTGACAAGATTACCAAGTGTTTGTGCAGGCGGGCTCATTTGGTCTGTCGGTGCGCCTGTGCCGACCGTTTGTAACAATGCCGCCGCAGATGGCGGTGTTATTGGGCTTGCAAGTAATTCTTCCAACGTCGATACTCGTTCCATCGGGACACGCACACTGGCACTGTAATTGACATTGTTCTTGGGGTTCAAAAAGAATGATGGTGCCAGCAACGAACTTGACGAAAGCGAGATCAGCATACTCGTCGCAACATCTTTTACTGTGAGTCCCATCTGTGCTGCACGCTGACGGTCAACATTCAATCGCAATGTCGGATAGTTCAGTACCTGTTTGATATTGACATCGGCAGTACCAGGTATTAGTTTTAATTTATTATAAAGTGTAACGGCGTACTCGTGCGATTTTTGCAGATTAGCAAATTCGATCTGCACGTCGATCGGAGCAGAAACACCAAAATTCAGAACCTGACTCAGGATATCGGCAGGTTGGAAGTACATATTGCTTCCGGGGAAATCATCGGCAAGTTCTTTTCGAATTTTTTTCATATACTCAACGCTCGGACGATGATTCGGCTTGAGTGCTATCAATATTTCCGCATCCATTCCGTTAACATTATCCGAGGGGATCATCGAAAGATTATATGATGTCGGTACCCCGATCATATCATTGATCGTTTCGAGTTCAGATCGTGGGATCAATCCACGGATAGAATCCTCAACTCGCAATACCAATTTTTCGGTTTCTTCAAGACGGGTACCAACTGGCGCACGGAAATGCAATTTCATCAATCCAGTATCGGTAGATGGGAAGAAATCTGTCCCGACCACGCTGGTTAATAAAAGCGAGATCACCACGATACATGCGGCGACGATCAAGGTAAACTTACGATGCAACAGCATTGACTCCAAGAGTCTGCCATAGGCATTCTGGAATTTCTCAAAAAAGAGTTCGCGCTTGTAATTAAACTTCTTTACAAATCCTGATGTCGGTGCAGCGGTATGCTCATGCTCAGAATGAATAGGCTCGCCACCCATCAGCATTCGCGAAAGTGTTGGGACTAATGTTCTCGACAAGATATAGGATGCAAGCATCGAGATCACCACCGATAATGCCATCGGGGTAAATAAGAACTTCGACGGACCGGTCAAGAGCACTACCGGAAAGAAAACGATACATATCGAAAGCGTCGCCATAATAGCAGGCAATGCTATCTGTTGTGCTCCGTCAAGGATTGCCACGGTAAGTGGCTTTTTCATATTTCGATTTCGATGGATATTCTCCACCTCGACCGTCGCATCATCAACAAGCATACCGATCGCGAGCGAAAGACCGCCGAGCGTCATAATATTGATCGTGTTGCCCGTAAGCTTCAGGCCGATAATACCGGTCAAGATCGAGAGTGGTATCGAAATACTCACGATAAGAACACTACGCCAACTACCCAGGAACAACAAGATCATCAGTGAGACCAATATCGCCGCGATCACACCTTCGCGAAGTACACTATCAATAGCCGCTTGCACGAATGTCGATTGATCAAAATCTACTTTCAGTTCAAGCCCATCGGGTGCGACGGCTTTGATCGACGGAAGAATATCACGCGCCGCTTGCACAATAGTGAGCGTCGAGGCATTTGCTTTTTTAACAATAGCGAGATAGGTCGAGCGTCTGCCGTCAACGTGCACAATATTCGTTTGCTGACCAAAACCGTCAGAAACATTACCCACATCCCCCAATCGTATCACAGCACCATTGACTACTTTAACGGGGATATCGTTGAATTGATCAACTGAAGATGGGCTGGCATTGATCGCAATATTATACTCTCTTTCACCAAGTCGGACTGAGCCTGCGGGCAAAATAACATTCGAGTTTGAAAGCGCGGTTACAACATCGGCAGCAGAAAGTCCTTTCGAGACAAGTTTTTTCGGATCGACATCAACCGTAATGAGCCGACCTCTTCCGCCGTATGGAGCCGGAGTTGCAAGACCTGGTATAGTAAAAAGTTTTATTCGAATAAAATTGATACCATAATCAAAGATCTCTTCTTCGGTCATCGTCTTGCTCGACATTGAGATCTGCGCTACCGGAACGTTGCTTGCATTGAACTGAATGATCGACGGTGGACGAATACCGGTTGGCATAATAGATGTTATCGCTGAGCTGACAGCCGCGATCTGTGCAATAGCAGCGCCAATATCCGAACCAGGTTCGAAGTAGATCTTTAAGAGACCAATACTCGGAAGAGAAGATGATTCGATGCGCGAAATACCGTTAACCGTTGTTGAGTATGCTCTTTCGCTAATGAGCACAACACGACGCTCCATATCTTCTGCCGAAAGACCGTTGTAGCTCCAAACGACCGAGACGACAGGAATATCGATCGCCGGAAATATATCCACAAGCATACTCTTGAGCGAGAGTACACCCATCAATAAAATAAAGAAACAGAAGACGGCTATCGTGTATGGCCTACGAAGCGCTAAACGGACTATCCACATTGCGTTATCATTTCATCAAAACCTAAACAATATTCTCAGCTATCAATAGTGCTTCTTTGCAATAATAAAGAAGTATTCTAAAAACACACTGGTTACAGAGATAACTCCATGATGTTGCCCATTACATGGGAGACCAAAAACAATACTAGTAAAAAAAACCTCCGCAAATTTTTATTCGCAGAGGTTTTCTTAAATTTACATCCTATCAATCGTGGCTTACGCCTCGTCCATCTGTGCCTTTTTCTTGTTTTGGCGGAAGCGGACGCTTGGGTCGAGTTCTTTTTTGCGGAATCGAGTTGATTCCGGCGTGATCTCGAGAAGATCATCATCATCAAGCCACTCGATCTGCTGTTCGAGCGAAAGCGTACGAGGCGCGTCGAGCTGTAACGCTCCGTCCGAACCCGATGCACGCATATTCGTAAGATGCTTTTTCTTCGTGACATTGACGATCATTTCGCCTTCGCGGCTATTCTCGCCAACGATCATACCACGATAGACTTTCGTACCAGGTGCGACAAAGAATACGGCGCGCTCCTGCAAGTTTTCCATTGCATAGCCGGTCGTTTCTCCGTCTTCGAGTGAGACCAGCGAACCACGCGAACGTGTGCTGATAGCACCTTTGTATAATTCGTAATCGTAGAATAATTGATTCAGAAGTCCTGTGCCGCGAGTCATTGTCATAAACTCACCGCGGAAACCGATCATACCACGTGAAGGGACATGATACTCGATCTGCGACTGACCGTTTACGGTAGCCATATTGACCATCTGTCCTTTGCGATGACCAAGTGCTTCGATCACCGGACCGACATATTCTTCCGGTACATCCACAACAACTTGCTCAACAGGCTCCATCAGATCCCCGTCAACTTCTTGCATGATCACTTCCGGCTTGCTGACCGAAAATTCATAACCTTCGCGGCGCATGGTCTCGATCAAGATAGCAAGCTGGAGCTCGCCACGAGCTGCAACCTTAAAGGTATCAGGCGAAACGTCTTCGACACGGATAGAAATATTTTTGCGGAGTTCGCGGATCAAACGCTCACGAAGATGTCGTGAGGTAACGAATTTTCCTTCACGACCAGCAAATGGTGAGTCATTGACCGAAAAATTCATCGAGATCGTTGGCTCATCAACATTGATGATCGGCAACGGATCAGGTGCGGTAGGATCGGCAAGCGTCTCGCCGATGTGCACGTCTTCGAGACCTGCGATCTGTACGATCTCGCCGGCGCCGGCTTCTTCGATCTCAACACGTTTCAAACCTTCGAAAGCGAAGAGCTTCGAGACTTTTGCCTTCTCGAATGTGCCATCGTGCTTGATGCGAGTGATCCAATCGCCCGGATGGATACGACCACGGAAGATACGCCCTACAGCCAAACGACCGAGATAGTCTGACCAATCGACGTTGGCGACGAGCATCTGATACGGAGCATCAAGTTCGCCTGGTGGTGGTGGTACGTGCTCGATGATGGTATCAAAGAGCGGCTTGAGGCTTGTGCCTTCTTCGGCTAAAGTCTTTTGTGCGATACCGAATTTACCGATCGCATAAATGACCGGAAATTCAAGTTGCTCATAAGCAGCACCGAGCGACATAAATAGCTCGAACACTTCGTCGAGCACTTCTTCGGCGCGTGCATCTTTACGATCGATCTTATTGATAACGACGATCGGCTTCAGATGGAGTTGTAAGCTCTTTTTGAGCACGAACTTCGTCTGAGGCAAACAGCCTTCGGCTGCATCCACGAGAAGAACTACACCATCGACCATTTTGAGGATACGCTCGACCTCACCACCGAAATCGGCGTGGCCCGGGGTATCAACAATGTTCAGCTTGGTGCCTTCCCAATGGATACTGGTATTTTTCGCCATAATGGTAATTCCCTTCTCTCGTTCGAGATCGTTGGAATCCATTACTCGGTCTACCATGTGCTCATTCGAGCGGAACGTGCCGCTTTGGCGCAACATCTGATCGACGAGCGTGGTTTTGCCGTGATCGACGTGCGCGATGATCGCTACGTTGCGAATATCTTGTCTTAGGTGGTCGGTATGCTTTTCTGCCATAATTTTATTACTCGGCGCGAAGAACGAGTATTTATGACTAAATGGTTCTCTGATGCCGATCGAATGGAGTAAATATGTTACAAAAATCGCTATTTCCCGAAATATGTCACACTTACGCGTATTTTTGTGTCATATTCTATAAGTGCAAACTTCCCCCGTGCGCATTCATTCATCAATCGACTCTCGAATAATGTCTCATATCTACAAGACCGCTGTTTTTCTATTGTTGTGTTATCTTTGTATTAATACTAAGGCAAATGCAGCAACTTCCGACCATTTCCGGTCTTCGGAAGTCGTATATCAGTCCCCTCCCAATGGGGATCGGTACGTGCTTCCTCATTCAACAGTGATCTTTCGTGTTACAAAGTCATTCCTTTCTCGCAATCCTATCTCCTCATTTCAAATAAACGTGATCGGCACAACTTCGGGATTGCACACTGGTATATTCGTCATCAGTGATGATGGTGAGACGGTGATATTCAAACCATCAACTCCATTTGCATTCGATGAAGATGTTCATATATCACTCTCGATCAATAATGCAGAGGAGATCAAACTTCTCGATGCCTTCAGCTTTCATACTACAAAACTCTCTTCGGTTCAACAACAGCTTCTGCTGGCGCAACTCAATCAACAAGAACAAAGGGAATACCGAGAATTTATGCAAAATGGAAATAGCGATCAAATTTCTTCATCCAAATTTTCTCTCCTTGCCCTCCCAACTGACTTCCCGAATCTCAAGATTATTACGAACACGACGCCATCGCCAGGCAAATTTTATTTTGGCACGTTGAATTTTAATCCCGCAAAACCGCCTGATACAGTACATACCTATTTGATGACATTCCAAAACGATGGGCAGGTACATTATTACAAACAATCAACAGCGCCGACGATCGATTACAAGTATCAAAGGGAGTCAAATGTTTTTAGTTATTTTTTCGCAACCGGCACACTTGGTGCTGGGGCTTACATTGGGAAGTATATCACCACTGATCTTGACCACAACATTCTCGATAGTTTTGCTTGCGGTAATGGCTATCCTACGGATGGTCACGACTTTATGATCTTGCCCAACAACCACGTTCTCATCGGTAGCTACGATGCCCAGACCGTTGATATGACCAAAGTCGTCACCGACCCAAACGCCAAAACAAATGCTACGGTATTCGGAACCGTCATTCAAGAGCTTGATCAGAATAAGAATGTTGTCTTCGAATGGAAAAGCTGGGATCACTTTAAGATCACCGACCATGCTGCTGATATTGCTGATACGAGCAAGCTTATTGACTACTCACATTGGAACAGCCTTAAGCAAGATGCCGATGGAAATATTCTTCTATCGTCACGAAATATGGATGAGATAACAAAAATAAATCGGACGACCGGTGATATCATGTGGCGCCTCGGTGGAAAAAACAATCAGTTTACTATTACTGGGGATACCGAAAAAGTCTTTATCTCACATCAACATGATGCCGAGCGAATTCCGAATGGTCACATGACCGTATGGGATAACGGTAATGCTCATAAGCCGCCCTACTCAAGAGCAATGGAGTTTACGATAAACGAGACAGCAAAGACGGTTAACAAAGTGTGGCAATTTCGTCACCCATTGAATCGTTTTACGTTTGCCGCAGGTAACGCTCAGCGATTAGCAAATGGGAACACCGTTATCGGTTGGGGCATTGTTCAAGATACGATTCTCCCTGCAGTCACCGAAGTTGACCCGAACGGAAATATCGTCTTCGAAGCCAAACTCCCACTGCTGAACATTAGTTATCGTGCATTCAAATTCGATCTTGCTGACAAGAGCGATGTGAAAAAGATAAATTCATCATTGCTCATTCCCTCACTATCATTATTCCCGAACCCTGCTTCGAGCGAGACTACGGTTGAAGTATATATTAATAATGCCCCAGCTACAGTCGGAGCCATTGTAATGACAGAGCTATTTGATGTTTTGGGACGGAAACTCACTTCGACATCAAGCTATTTCGATGGTTCGGTCACTTATTCAAATGAGATCAACACCACCGCACTTCAAACTGGAAGTTACTATGTCAAAGTCAGCTTCGGTGATGTGGTGACGACCAAATTGCTTCAGGTCCGCCAATAAGAATATTCTTGCCGATCCAAAAAAAGCCTGCGGAAGTGGGCTTTTTCAGTTTAATAGCATTATTTTTGTCACATTTAAGGGGTTTTTGGTGTCCTATATAATGGATTAATGTTTATGAACGCCACCAAGCTACGATTTTGATTATGTTTAAGTCCACTCTTATTGTTGTTTTAAATGTGATGCTCTGCTTTTCAATATTTGAAACAGCCGGAGCAACTTCTACTTCTTTTCGTTCACCTGAGGTGGTGTACCAATCACCCAACAATGGGGACGACTACGTTCTCGAGCAAGCAAAATTTATTGTCCGTTTCAAAAAGTTTTTTCTACAAACCCATCCGATTACATCCTTTCGTGCAGAAATCCTCGGGAGCAGATCAGGCGCACAACAAGCAACGATCCATCTGAGTGATGACGGGGAAACCGTAATCATTACCCCTGAGCATGAATTCGAATTAGCCGAAGATGTTCACGCCAGAATATATTCCAGATCGACGGAAGAAAATATTCTCTTGAATGAATTCTCATTTCATACTACGAAACTGAGTTTTGCACAAAGATCAGCCGCCGCAAATACTCTTTACGACAAAGAGCAGGCCGAAGCACGTCAGCATCAAAACAACAACATAAGCGCCAAGCCCTTTCCGATACTCAATCCACTTGCAAATAAATTTCCGGACCCGATCATTACATTCAACACCAAGCCATCAACTGGCAGGTTTTTTCTTGCGGCAATAAACTTTAATGTTGCAGAGCCACCTCCGGCACCCCCACCGGTTAATACGGCAATGATCTTTGAAAATTGGGGTGCAAATTACTATTTCCAACAAACCCCGGCATTTGCTTCAATGGGGGATTTAAAAGTCCAACCATTTCACAATTCTATTACCTACTTCCAAAGAATTGCCGGCGGAGACCAATCAAAAGGCATCTCATTCTGCATCTATTATGAGCTTGATGCGAATTATAAGTTGATCGACAGCTTCCGGTGTGGCAATGGGTACCCCACAGATGCACATGATTTTCAGATATTAAGTAACAACCATTCGTTGGTCGAAAGTTACGATGCACAATTCGTAAATATGCAGACCTTAACAGGCGACCCGAATGCTGATACGGCGGCGACTGTTTTTGGCGCGATCGTGCAAGAACTTGATTCAAATAAAAATGTAATATTCCAGTGGCGCAGTTGGGATCATTTTCTTATCACCGATTGTACCAATGATAATCCACTAACGGCTCCATCGATCGACTACGTGCATCTAAATTCAGTTGAACAAGATCATGATGGGAATATCATTATTTCCTCGCGTCACATGGAAGAAGTCACAAAGATCAACCGCACGACCGGAGAAATAATGTGGCGCTTTGGCGGCAAACACAATCAGATCACCGTTGAGAATGATACGTTGCCATTTTCGCATCAACATGACGCAAGACGCTTACCCAACGGGCACATCACTCTCTTTGATAATGGTAATTTGCATATCCCTCCTTTCACAAGGGTTTTAGAATATTCCCTCGACGAGCAAACAAAACAAGCCAATCTTGTCTGGAGCTATCAAGATACGATCAACGGAAATATTCTTTATTCGTATGCTGCAGGAAATGTCCAACGCCTTCCGAATGGAAACACGGTCATTGGCTGGGGGATACAAAATGATCCTGTTGTGACCGAAATCACTTCAGATGGCACAAAAGTGTTTGAAGCAAGCTTCCCATTTAATTTTGATAGTTATCGAGCATTCAAATTTCCTTGGAAAACAGGCGTGGGTTTGCTGGGTGTAAAAGATGCCGAACCTACAATTCCTAATATCAGTAATTCTAAAATATCAGTATTCCCAAATCCAGCATCAACAAATGCAACGATAGCATTTACTATCGGAAGCCCGTCAAACGTTTCTTTTGAGGTATGCGATGTCTTAGGGAGGGTTCTCGCCACCCAATCGCAATATTTCTCTATGGGTGGCGATTACTCGGCTAACTTAAGTCTCGGCTCGCTACCTACCGGCACCTATTATATCAAAGTAATGATCGGTGGAATTATCAAAACCGAGAAACTAATAGTTCGATAACCTAAAAATGTGATTCCGTGAAAAGCCCCGGCTCAAGCCAGGGCTTTTCTATTTGTGGTATATTGAACATCTACTTTCAACGAATTCTTGTATAGAGAGCAGAATATATTATACCACAATACCATGCGTTCAATAACCCACAAAATATTTGTTGTTTTATTAGGATTTTCAACCATTATCGGCTGTAAGCATTCATCGACAGCGTTGGTCATACCTGACCTTCAGCCTCGAGCGGGTGATTCGACCTCAAAAGAGTTTCTAAAAGCTCAGGGAGCCGTATCAAAACTCCGCACTCAGATACAACAACACCCCGAAACGGTAAAAAACTATACCGATCTTGCGCAAGTCTTTATTCAAGAATCACGTATTACCGGAAAGCATCACGACTACTATCCTGTCGCCGAATCTCTCCTTGTCGCTGCCCTTTCGCATGACTCTATTTACTTCGATGCATTAGTGCTTCGCTCAAGTATCGAGATGACCAAGCATCGTTTTGCCGAGGCAAAGACGACCGTCACAAAAGCTATTTCTTACAACGATCACAACGCAGGGTCTTTTGGCATACTCGCTGATGCAAATACCGAGCTTGGATTATATGACGAAGCAGTAAAAGCCGTTGACAAGATGATGGCCGCGCGACCGGATCTTCGTTCGTATGCAAGAGCTTCCTATCAACGCGAGATCCGTGGCGACCGCGATGGTGCTATTGCTGCGATGAAGCTTGCTGCCGATGCAGGCGCGTTCGGAGAAGAAAATCGTGAATGGGCAATGTACCAATTTGCAAATCTTTTCTTGCAATGGGGTAAACTCGATACTGCAAAATTTATTTACAACGGCATCCTCGAAGAACGACCGAATTTTGGTTATGCGCTCAGCGGTCTCGCCATGGTTGCCGCAGATAAAGGCGATTATGGCACCGCGATCGGTGATCTTGTCAAAGCCGCACAAATTTTACCTGAGCATATTTTTATCGAACAGCTCTCAGATATTTATGTCGCTATGGGTGATACTGCCAATGTCCGTACCATTGAAGAAAAAGTATTGCAAGCGTTCGATCTCCACGAGAAAGATGGTTGGAACATTGCCCGCGAATATGCAATGTATTGTGCAAATCACAATATTCATTTGAAGGATGCTCTGGCACAGGCTGAGATGGATTTCAAATCTCGTCCGGAAAATATCGACGCTCTTGATACGTATGCTTGGATATTGTTTAAGAATAATCGAGCCGCCGAAGCAAAACCATTGATCGAGAAAGCACTACGATTCCACCCGCTCAATGCTTCGCTCTATTTCCACGCCGCAATGATCGCAAATGCGAACAACGACAAAGTAGCAACACAAACCTATCTCTCACAGGCACTTTCGACCTACTTGCCGCCGATCTACAAGAACGAAGCAAAAAAACTTTTTGCACAAGTCGTCGCAAAATAATTACGGCAATGCACTTTCCACTATATTCCGTTGTATTGATGCTATCGACATTGTTGCGTTTTCATAGTGTTCATATCAGCTATGCGACCGCGACAATTTATCCCGATAGTGTTCACCTCAAAGTGTCTTACTACAAAGATGACTTCACCAAAGCCGTTGATAATTGGTACGAAGGCAAGAACAGTCAGTTTACACCCGAACAAGTAAAAGATGCTGAAGCCAAATACTTCAAAGAGTATTGTAGAATGTGGTCGGGTCAGAATTTCACGCATCAACTGATACAGAGTTCATGCTCAAGAACCGACGACGCCACTTCGCTTATTTTTGAAGCAGGTTATCGTAGCGACATTCCGATCAAACAATTAACCATTGATCATCGCGTCATCTGTAAGGAATATAACGACCAGATGAATATTATGACTGTTACCGGTATTGGCGACACTCGAAACATTATCTTTACTCAGTCGAAACCAACTGCTGTCATTTCACCGAATTAAGTTATGGATCTTTTTGCAACGTTTTTTAAGATCGGACTCACCCATATCGTTGAAGGTTACGATCATCTGCTCTTTCTTCTTGCGCTGATCATCGTCACGAAGGAAACAAAAGCCTTGCTCTCGGTCATTTCTGCATTTACTATTGCCCATTCGACCACTCTTATTCTGAGCGCACTTGGTATTATTAGTCTGCCTCCTGAGCTTACCGAATCACTGATCGCCCTTTCGATTGTCTATGTTGCCTTAGAGAATATTATCCGCCCCGATCCCAAAGGCCGTTGGATCGTTGCCGGTAGTTTTGGCCTCATACACGGAGCCGGGTTTTCGGGGCACTTGACAGACATTCTCAAAGGTATGCTACAAGGCGGAAACATTTGGTATCCGCTCATCGGATTTAATGTCGGTATCGAAGCCGGTCAGCTGATCGTGATCGCCATCACGCTCCCCTTACTTGCACTGGTGCGGAAATATAATAAAGAAGAAGTATTTGTGCACGAGATCTCGAGGGTCATTGCCGCCGTCGGAGCTGTTTTACTCGTTTGGCGAGCTTTTGGTATTAATTCTTAAATAAGAGCTTATCGGTCACTTTCATCGCATCAACGGTTTCTTTTACGTCGTGCGTCCGAATGATCTTTGCTCCATTGAGCGCCCCCCATACAGCCCCTGCGAGGCTCCCAGCGAGCCGTTCGGAAGGAGGGGCATCACCCAGTATCCTACCAATAGTCGATTTACGAGAGATACCCAAAACCATCGGCACCCCCAGCTTTTCGAAACGACGATGATGCTTCAGTAAACTAATATTATCCTCAGCTCCTTTTGCAAAACCAAAGCCAATATCAGCAAGGACAACGCTCACTCCGGCTTCGCGAGCCAACTCGATCCGCTTTCGTAGCCAAGTAAAAATATTATTGACCACATCGTCATACTGATACTCATCAATTGAAGTTCTCTCGAATTGCGGCCCATAGCCGTGCATAAGGATTATTGGCGAATCCTGCTTTCGTGCAACTTCGAACATTGCTGCATCAGCAGTTGCGCCACTCACATCATTGATAATACTTGCGCCCAACGAAAGAGCTTCCTCAGCAACTTCCGCGCGAAAGGTATCGATCGAAATGATCGCTTCGGGATGCTGATTGACAATACCTGTAATTACCGGCGCAACACGCGCCAATTCTTCTTCGGGACAAATAAGCTCAGCACCTGTTCCATAATTATTGCCCGCTGGTCTGGTCGATTGACCGCCGATGTCTATAATATCCGCTCCTTCGGAGATCATCTGTGATGCTCGGTTGATCGCAGCGGTCGTATCGAGGTACTGCCCGCCATCAGAAAATGAGTCAGGGGTAACATTCAGCACTCCCATCACGAGGGTATGCGATGCGGCGAGGAGATTCAAAAATTGTTCGTTTGGCATAAAAGAAAAACGACGACATCGCTGTCGCCGTCTTAATGAAACACAAGTTCAAAAAGTGATCGTTAGGCTTTCTTGGCGCTACGACTGCTTTTGGCGGCAGCCTTGGCGACTTTGATCTTTGCTTTGATCTTTTCTACTTTCTTTTTATGCTTCTGCTTAGCGACTTTACCTTTTTTGTTCATAGATATAATTAAGATATAATATACAAATTTACGACATTCTAGTGGGCATTCCCTTTATTCCAGTTTGGGATGTATCCGTCGTTGCGGATCAGATCATTGATCAACTCAATATCTCGCACCCTTGGCAAGAGATCAATCAGATGTTTTTTCAGTACTTCGAGCCGCTGATTCTCGCTTTTTACGAGCAGGAGCGTCTGTCGTTGTTCAGGCGAAAGCCCTGATTTCTGGGCTACAGCAAACGATGGTTGCATCGGTTCGGACTTCATCATTGATGCGTCGATCATCTCAACGGTGCCTTTGTAGGCGACCTCACAAAGCTCATTAAAGAGCCCGATCACCTCGATTGCCAGTTCTTCGTCACGAACTTCTGGGTCGTCGTCGATCCACTGAATTTGTGCATACGAAAGCTCGTTTGGCTCGCCTTGCTCAAACTTGACGACTTCGTATCGCCGAACCCCTTCGGTCACAATATCGAGCTTCCCATCAGGATAGCGTTTAGTGACTTCTGCAATTCGTGCCGCACAGCCAACCGAGTGCATATTTTGATCTTCGATAAAATTTATACCGAAGATCCCTTTTTGCTTCAGCACATTGAGACACAACTTTTTGTAGCGGTCCTCAAAGATATGCAGAGGGATACGCGAAGCCGGAAACAGCACGACGCCAAGTGGGAACACCGGTATGCGTTCAATTTCGCTCATTCCTATTGTTGTTCTTCCTGCCAAAGTTCATACCAAGCCATTTGTACCGCCTCAAGCTTTGCCTCGTTCGAGAGATGAATATCATCTTCCCAGTCCGCCAACGCCGCAATCCAATCACGAAGATCGGTATATCGTACCGACAACGGATCAACCCCAGGCTTAGCAAGTTGTAAGGCTTCGGCTATATCTTCAATGTCTTTCCAGAACATAATAATTGTTGAATTAAGAATTATGCCCCTGTTGCACCTTCGTGGAACAAATGGGCGATCGAAGCATTTAATTGTGGGATCTGCACGACAAGATCAACATCTTCGGTCAAGCGTGACTGACATCCAAGACGCGAATCAAGGGTCAGCCCTTCGGCTTCGTCGAGCTGATCCGCTTCGTCGTCAAGCTGTTCGGTCAAGGCATTCATCCCTTGTGTGACGATCACATGGCAGGTCGAGCATGCGCAGACACCGCCGCAATTGTGTTGTAAGTCAATGCCATTAGCGAGCGCAACGTCCAAGACGCTATCGCCAATAAGTGCTTCGCACGTAATGTGCATTGGTTCGAAAGTGATCGTAGCCACAAGGGATAATTAAGAATGAAAGATAGTATTATCGAGCAGCGAATTTTTTGTAGCGATCATTCACTCTGCCCCAATGAATATCAGCAATAAAGTTATCAATATAAGCGGCGCGCTTCGGTCCGTCTTTATGGTAGTATGCATGTTCGAAGACATCACAAGCAACAAGCGGCACCGCACCCCAGACAGCACCGTAGTGATGCTCATCGACAAGGACGTTGCGAAGCTGACCTGAGCCGAGTTGATCGACGATCAACACTCCCCAACCAGAAAGTTTTGCAGAAACAGCGCAGGCTTTAAAGTCAGCTTTCCAGGCATCAACCGTTCCGAAATCACGCTCGATCATTGACAGAACATCTGGTGCTTTTGATGTGTCACCATCACCACCAAGATTTTCCCAATAAAGATCGTGAAGCACGTTGCCACCATGATTCCAAGTCCAACGGCGTTTCAGCTCACCATAAATCGAATAATTACCATTGGCCTTAGCAGCATCAGCAGTTTCAAGCGCTTTTTCGATCTCGTTTAACTTATCGACATATCCCTTGTGATGTGCATTGTAATGCCAATCGCTCGTTTCGGCATCAACAACTTTCGCAAGAAGAGTTTTTGCTTCTTCGTTTGAATACGGACGGGGTTTGAGTTTGTAATCGTATGCTTTCATATTCGTTATTGATAGTTACGCATGTTCAATAGCCTTGCCACTCAAAGCCTGAGAAACAGATGCGTTTAAGATCTCATGAGCCATCGGCTCGGTTCGCTGTTCGAGGGTCTCGGTCAGCGCCAAAATTTCTTTTGCGTCATCAGTGGAAATTGCTTTTCGCAAAGCATAGAGAGAGTCAATGATCTGATCGATCTTTAACGCTCCGAGCGATTCTTTTGAAAGAATGATCGTACCACGACGAATGTCGCCTAATACTTTTTCGGTTGCATTGGCAACGCGCTCACCTTCGGTTTTTGCTTCGCCGAGTCTTCGAGCGGCTATATCTTCTTTTGCATGAATAATACTTTCACGAAGCATACGCTCGATCTCCTCGTCGGTCAGACCATACGAAGGTTTTACTTCGATCTGCTGAGCAATGCCGGTATGGGTTTCGAGCGCACTTACGTGCAAAATACCATCGGCATCGATCATAAACGTCACTTCCACTTTCGCAGCACCCGCCGGAAGCGGAGGAATGCCTTTGAGTGTGAATGATGCAAGGTGGCGGTTGTCTTGCACAAGGTCGCGCTCGCCTTGAAAAACATTGATCTCTACACCGGTTTGATTGTCGGCAAAAGTCGTATAAGCTTCTTTTGCTGTCGTCGGGATGGTTGTGTTACGAGAAATGATCGTACTCATCATCGATCCGATCGTTTCGATACCAAGCGAAAGCGGCGTCACATCAAGTAGTAATATCTCTGACATCCCCCCCGAAAGAACATTTGCCTGTATCGCAGCACCAAGTGCAACCGTTTCGTCCGGATTGAGTGAGTCATGGGGCTTCCTCCCGAAAAGCTCTTGCACCAACTGCTTCACCATTGGCATTCGTGTTGAGCCGCCGACAAGAACAACTTCGTCAATTCCACTTGCTTTGATATGAGCATCAGCAAGTGCATCGATACAAGGTTGCTTTGTTTTGTCAAGTATTGGGCGAGCCATCATTTCAAGTTCGCCGCGAGAAACGTTACGTTTATAATTTATAGATAATCGTGGAAGTTGGAGATCAACTGTGACATTTTGTGCGTCGCTCAAAGCGATCTTTGCGCGCTCGGCTTCTTGGCGTATTTGCTGAAGCTCTTCGGGAGTTGGGGTAAAACTTGGCTCGATCCGTTGCAATTGCGAAATAAACAACTCCATCAAACGACGATCAATGTCATCGCCACCAAGATATGTATCACCGTTAGTCGAAAGAACTTCGAAAATTCCGTTGGTGAGTTTTAAGATCGAAACATCAAAGGTACCACCACCAAAATCATAGATCGCGATGATCCCGTTCTTCTTTTTATCAAGCCCATAAGCCAGTGCAGCCGCTGTTGGCTCGTTAACAATACGCAACACATCAAGCCCAGCAAGGCGTCCGGCGTCTTTGGTAGCTTGGCGTTGCGAGTCATTAAAATAGGCTGGCACGGTGATAACAGCTTTGGAAACCGGTTCGCCAAAATATTTTTCGGCACGTTCTTTCAGCTCTTTCAGAACAAATGATGAAAGTTCGATCGGGGTATATTCACGATTCCCAATTCCGACACGAACCAGACCCTCGTCGCGAGGCACCAATTTGTACGAGAGCATCCCTGATTCTTTTTTTACATCAGAAAAGGATTTGCCCATTAATCGCTTCACTGAGTACACCGTATGTCCTGCATCAATAAGTGCACGACGCTTTGCCGGAGTACCGACAGCCATCACTGCGCCATCGTCATCTAATGTAACGACTGAAGGCACAAGTCCACCATCGCGACCCGGAATCACTTTCGCTTCGCCTGCTTCGACGTATGCAACAAGAGAATTTGTTGTACCAAGATCTATCCCGACGACTTTGCCGCCTGTTTGTTCTTGCCCTGGTAATGAAATTTGTAGTGGCACTAAAAAAAATTAATATAGTTCTGGAAATAATTTACGCTCGGTGCATTCGATAGCGATGTGAATTACTTTGATATGTAATTCTTGGATACGGTCGGTGGTCTTGCCGGGCGCGATGATCGCAACGTCGCAAAGCTCTTTCATCTTACCACCATCTTTACCAAGTAAGCCGACAACTTTCATACCTTTGTTACGAGCCGTCTCTGCTGCAAGTAGAATGTTTTTACTATTACCTGAAGTCGTGATCCCAACAAATACATCTCCGGATTCACCAAAAGCTTCGACCATTCTCTGAAAGACAAATTCAAAACCATAGTCATTGGATGTACAGCTCATGTGTGACGGATCGGCGAAGGCAATAGCCGGAAGAGGCTTGCGATCCTTGCGATAGCGCCCTGTCCATTCCTCAGCAAAGTGCATTGCATCACAATGGCTTCCGCCGTTACCGGCACTATAGACTTTTTTGCCAGTCGTGAATGCCGTTTCGAGAATGTTTACGAACTCGTTGATCTTCCCAAGCGACTCATCGCTCGAAAGGAATTCGTGAACTGCATGTTCTGCTTCGAGCAGTGATGCTTTGATGTGTTGGATACTCACAATTTTTAATGTCTTATGATGAGTGTCTTGCCTTCTTTTGCGGCGACAAGGGTTTCGTATAACGTTTGCAAGTACGATCTGGTGGCAAGAGAACGCGTCAGTGCTTCAAGAATCCTCTTCTCATCCGGGCTTTGCTCACTACCCGGAACACTATGCTCAGGAATGCTATCCCACTCATTTCTCATTGCGTCGATCTCTGACTTATGCGAAGCTATTCTAGCACTCAGATCTTGTTCGATGCTCAAGAGTTCACCGCCAAGTTTTGCACCGCTCTGCATCTGCTCGACAAATTCCTGCACATTCATTACCAACTCCAACAGATCCATCGGCACTTGCTTCGATCGCTCGACCGAATAGCCATAAATGGATAGCAAATATTTTGCCCGTGACATTGGCTCGCGAAGAATACGGTATGCTTGATTAATGAGGCTCGATTGCTCGAGCGATTCGGCAACAGCAACTTCCCCTTTTGTTGCTGATCTATCGGGATGGTAACGACGCTGTAATTCGTGAAAACGCCGCTCAAGTTGAGCGGCGTCTTCGTCACGAAATTTGTGAGATATACCTAATGTGGTGAAATGATCGTTCACAGTTGTTTTTTCCCTGCTGAGAGGGAAATTAATGGCTCTTAAACTCCGAATGAACTTCCGCAACCACAAGTCTTCGAGGCGTTCGGATTGTTGAACACGAATCCTCGACCGTTGAGACCATCGGTAAAATCAAGCTGTGTACCTGAAAGATAGAACAGCGACTTCGGGTCGATAAATAATTGAACGCCATCGATCTTCAAGGTTTTATCACCTTCACGAGGTTCTTTATCAAAACCGAGTGAATATGAAAGTCCCGAGCAGCCGCCGCCCTTTACACCGACACGGAGACCATACGTATCCGGGATGTTATTGGCCGCCATAATTTTGGCTACTTCGAGACGAGCTTTCTCGCTCAGCGAGATCTCTTCTTCGATATTCTCGAACGCTTTTTCGACAGTCGTCTCTTCAAGAGACGGCATCGCTACTACTTCTTGCTCCATCGTTTCCATAATATTCATTCTTTCTAAATTTATGCGTTAGCAGCATGCAACACGGCTTGCTTCTTTTTGTAATCTTCGAGCGCAGCCTTGATCGCGTCCTCGGCAAGTACCGAGCAGTGGATCTTGACCGGCGGAAGATTCAACTCCGAAACGATCGTCGTGTTTTTGATCGACAAAGCTTCTTCAACCGATTTGCCTTTGATGAGTTCTGTTGCAAAAGAGCTTGAAGCGATCGCCGAACCACAGCCGAACGTTTTAAACTTCGCATCTTCGATGATACCATCATCGCTGATCTTGATCTGCAAGCGCATGACGTCGCCGCACTCTGGTGCGCCGACTAACCCTGTACCTACGGTTGGATCATTTGGGTCCATTGTTCCCACATTACGAGGATGTGAGTAGTGATCCATTACTTTTTCTGAGTATGCCATTATTTGTTTTTCCTTACAATAAAATTATACGTATCGCTAATACAATAGATTCAGCGATCTATTTCTTGAGCCACGGTGGCGGTGCCTTCGCACCGGCAGGCGTTGCTCCTGCGGTTGCAGGTGCGGCCGTTGGTGCTATTGCCGCTGCTACAGGTGTCGGCGCTGCTGCTGCGGCGGGTTTAGCCGCTGCAGGTGCCGGTGCTGCCGCGACTCGTGCTGGTGGCATTGCGTCGGGTGTTACACCTTGAAATGCCGCGATCGTGCCGCCTTCTTTTGGCGTCGAAAGCTCAGGGTAATTCAAAATATATCCTTGAGGGTTCACACGCTTAAAAATTCCTGTTTGTTCATACGAACGAGCAACGTCTTTGGCGATCGTCTCTGCCTTTTCGTTGCCGATCGTTATGCCCTGCTTATCTTCATAATATTCTTGGATCGAAAACTGCAGATCACGAAAGAATATGTTCGAATTATGAAATACCGGTTTATGTATTTCACGCATATAGCTCAAGAGCTCATATGGGTACTCGATAAAGATATCTGCCTGTGTCATATAGTAGATCAAATGTGTATCTTACAAAAATACGACTCTTCTGAGTTCACCGATCGAATACGGATTCGTTAGTGATGTGCCCATTCGATCGTTTTGAGATCGACACCCATTTTCGCCAACTCATAGAGCGGCGACATATCACGAAGATGCTCGACCGCACCGATCAATTGCTTCTCGGTATAATCAATTTCTTCAGGTGTCGTAAAACGTCCCATACCGAAACGAAGCGACGTATGAGCTAAGTCTTCGCCAACGCCGAGGGCTTTCAAAACATAGCTTGGTTCGAGTGTCGCCGTAGTACAAGCAGAGCCTGAACTGACAGCAATATCTTTAATACCCATCATCAATGACTCGCCTTCGACAAATGCGAAGCTAACGTTGAGGTTGCCCGGCAAGCGTCTGTTTGCATCGTTGATCGGGTCAGGTCCGTTAATATAGACTTCATCGAGTGCGCTGGTGATCTTATTCCAAAGTGAATCACGCAGTCCTTGTATGCGCGGCACTTCGATTGGCATTTCAGTAACGCAAAGCTCAATAGCTTTTGCCAAGCCGACGATACCAGGTACGTTCAATGTACCCGAACGCATACCACGCTCGTGACCACCGCCATCCATTTGGGATGCAAGCTTTACACGTGGATTTTTCTTACGAACATAGAGCGCACCAACACCCTTCGGTCCATAAACCTTATGGCCGGAGAATGATGCAAGATCGACGTTCATTTTAATGACATCAAACGGTACTTTCCCTACCGATTGGGTGGCATCGGTATGGAAGATCACGCCTTTGTCATGACAAATTTTTCCGATCGCTTCGATATCTTGTATCGTACCTACTTCGTTGTTGACGTGCATCAACGACACAAGGATCGTTTTATCGGTAATCGCATCACGAAGCTGATCGTGATCGACAAACCCTTCTTTATCTACCGGCAAATACGTTACGCGGTAGCCTTTGCGCTCAAGTGCTTTGCAAGTATCAAGCACCGCTTTATGCTCGGTGGTCGCCGTGATGATATGATCGCCTTTCGACGCGTACATTTCGGCGATGCCTTTGATAGCCAAATTATCTGACTCGGTTGCACCACTGGTGAAGACGATCTCCTTTTCATCTGCACCAATATATTTTGCGATCGTCGCACGACCCCAATCAACACCTTCCTCAGCCTTCCATCCGAAAGGATGGTTGCGACTGGCGGCATTTCCATAATACTCGGTAAAGTATGGCATCATTGCCTCCAATACTCGAGGGTCGAGCTTGGTGGTTGCATTATTGTCTAAATAGATCGGCAGCTTCAACATATATTTTCCTGTAATAAACTTTTAGAGCAATTCCGAGATCGTCATATTCCCAACCGACTCGGTAAGTCTCACCTGTAATTTTTGCATCGGCACCTTGATCGTGCAAGAATCAAACATTGCGCAAGTCTCATGGTCGGGGTTTTCCGTAGCACACTCGGTGATCGCGGTTTCTTCATCAAGCGAAGAAACGACGCGGTTCAGCGTGATCTGTTCCGGCGACAAGAGCAGTCTATACCCTCCGCGAACTCCTTGAAAAGAATCAATGATGCCATCACGCTTCATTGATTGCATTACTTTCGCAAGTAAGTCGTGCGGGATGTTTGACGAATCCGAAATCTCACGCGTAGTGGCTACCTGACCTGACTTCGCCAGATACTGTAATGCCATTAAACCATATTCTACACGTTTCGAGATTCTTAACATTCTTTTTCAAATCGGACTAAATTAGTCCTATTTAACCCCCAAATAAAAGGCTCGGTTGATGGAGCCTTGCTTTGCGTATTGATTTAAACGTAAAATATGGGTTGGCGGTTTCGTTTATCTAAAAAATAATTGATGGTGAGGCGTTATTATCAAAAATAAAACGGACTTCTAACTTTTGGAATGAGTGGATGGAGATTGATTTTTTCGAATTATTTACTTTTATTGCTTGGTTTCATAAGAGTATAAGTGCAAAACGAGCGTAAACGACACATATTGACCGAAGAATTTCTTTCACTGTAAATATTTTTCTCGAAGTATTGATCTACCTTTTCTACATCTTTACTGGGTTGATTCTATCTGTGCTAGGATGGTACTATCGGTACCGTTTTATTTCATTCTGCAGGAATGAAACCACTGCAGATATGGGCTTTTTCGAGCTCGAAGGATATTCCAATAAGCCTTCATACACTGCGGGGGAATCACTCGAACTCTTCGTGCACTCTACTTTCAAAGATACTTACTACTCGATAAGGTCAATGAATGGAGACAAAGAAATTCTTGCAAGTGATGATTCGACTATCGGCATTCAAGATCAAACACATTCTGATAATCAATCGGTGGAAGGATGTCATTGGAAACTCACAAAAAGAATAGACTTGCCGAAAGATATTATTCAAGGCTATTATCAGATCGTCATATCTTCAGATCAAGCGAAGAAAACATTCTCGATACCTTTTATTGTCTCATCTGATACAAAAGCAAAGATCATTATTCTTGCTCCTGTTTCAACATGGAATTCATATAATTCGTGGGGCGGCAGATCGCTTTATCAGAATAAATATGAAAATAAAACGGTGTATAAAGCAAGCCTCTTACGCCCGAACACAGCATTTCAACTGAATCACTCTATTAAGACTGAAGCAAATATCACTGACTGGTTTGTAAATAACTATGATTCAGTCGCTGTCTATCCTGACTTTTACCTTGAATCAAAACCTGAGTTATTCTCTGAGTGTGCGCTTATTATCTTGGCGTATCATTGTGAATATGTGAGTAGATCAATGTATGACGAGCTTCAACATATTATCACAAAAGGAGCATCGATGATCTCGCTTGGTGCTAATCAACTGTATTGGGTGATACAATGGAATGATGAGCATACCCAAATGGAATGCCGGAAGGATCTTACGATGTTCGACAACTCATTCAACTATGGAGGGCTTTGGAAACATCATTTCAGAAAACAAGAAGCATTATGCGGTTCGAGATATACGGGTTCGGGAATGCACACATTCGCACCATACACCGTCACCAGCGCTGACCATTGGCTCTTCAATAATACAAATGTCAAGAATGGAGATCTGTTCGGGGTGAATGGCATTTCGCAAAGGCCTATCTCCGGCGCCGAAACAGACAAGCATTCATCTGCGTCAAGTAGCATCGAGATCGTCGCACATGGGTTGAATTGTGACAATGAATCACAAGGCACAATTTACAATAGTGACAGATCAATATGGAATGGCGAAGGTGGTGCGGATCTCTTACTAAAAACTTTGCCAAATGGCAACGCCGTACTTTCAACAGGGTCTATCGAAAGCGGAGCAGGCTTGGGTTACGATGAAGTATTTACTGCTATAGTGAAAAATTTTATTGAGCGTTATGTTGCTTAAGACAATGTCTTAATAGCATTCATTACCGTATCAATTTCAATATCTCTGATGCACATAAAGTGCTCATCCGGATCTATTCTATAGCAAACAAGTGCTTTTGGAGAATAAATAAAACAGGGGCGACAGTCGATTCCGGTTTGCACAATTTCATATCTTGTCTTCCATGGATGAACGTAGGTCTCATTCGTGGGTCCAAAAATTGCTACTGTTGGCAATTGCAACGCTCCGGCAATATGCATGAGCGCCGAATCATTTGACACAAAAAGAGTAGTGCGCTTCATAATGGCGATCGAGTCCATAATTGATTTCGTACGCACTTCTATGACAGCATCTCCGGCGATCCGAATGATCATTTCATTGGCTTCGGTATCATCAGGGCCGCCAAAAAGCAAAACAACTGCCCCACTTTCCTTCTTTAATCTTTTCGCAAGACCGGCAAATTTTTCCGGAGCCCAGCGGCGCTTGATATGATTTTTGAACAGCGCTGTACCGGCATGAAAGCCAATGATCTGAGGTGCACCTTCAAGATGATGCTCACGAATCCAGTTGTCAGCAAAGTCGATATTACTTTGACTGAGGTGTAGTTCAAGTCTCGGGAGCGAATCTTCGTGCAATTGTGGCTTTATTCCAAGCAATGAAATGAGGTGGACGTTTTCTTCCACACAATGCAGCGCATCATTCTCTGCGACGGTGTCAGAATTGAGCCAATTCAGATTTTGCCAATCGCGACGTTTATATCGCACACCAAGTCTTTTTGCAGCCCCAAGTAGGAGTGCAAAAATATTATATTCTCTTCTATTCTGCGGATAAATATTTATCGAAACATCAAATGCAAGCCCCCTCAAATGCAAGAGGAATAGCAACCCCTCAAAGGTGTTACTATGAATAAAATCAAAATAGTGAACAGTATTGACTAACGGATTTGAACGAAAAAGATCTCGAGTTGCGGCGAACATCACCAGCACATGAATATCTGCCTCCGGCTTTGCTTCACGAAGCAAGCGAAGCATTGGTGTAGCCAACAGTGCATCGCCAATTCCCGGCAATGCGATGATCAGGATCTTCTCAGGCTTGCTCACGCTTTTTTGGAAGACTGAAGAACACCAACCCCAAAACCGTGGCGCCGAGCGTGATAAGACTAATGAGCGAACCAGTGTGAAATGCCGACGACTCATATTTCAAAACAACCGTATGCTCACCTTTAGGAATTTCTACTGCACGAAGCGCAGTGAATGCACGGTAAAGTTTTGTCTCTTTGCCATCAATATAGGCATGCCACGCTGGGTAATAGATCTCTGAAAAGAATAACATTCCATTCTCTGAAGTTTTTACCTTCGTTTCTATTTCATCGGTTTCGTAGCGTGAGACAGTCGCGACAGAAGCAGCGTCAACATTCGTCAGTTGAAGTGACGGTTGTTCTTCGAGCAGCATTACATTCCTAAAATCAAATGACGAGTCAGTTCGCAGTAATGTCTTCGCCTCTTCATCAGGCTTGACAACTGTCTTGTAATACATCTTTACTCTTGGCAAGTATGAAGAACGCTGACCAAAACCTGTGCCATTAGAATTGGTCATAATTGACCATTTAATATTTAACAGATCGGCGGTGATCTCGGGATTAGTGCATTGTGGCGCATTCCGTTGCAACACCAATGGATTGTATCCTTCAAGCAACTGGATCCTATCGTATGCACCTTGATTACGTTTCAAGAGCATTCCATTCGCGCCACGAATTCTCGCACGCGAAAGTTCTTTCGATTGATCTTGTTTCAGCATATCAACAAGCTGTGGTTGCTCCCGAAATGCCTGGCGCGGGTCTAGGGTTGTGGCGTTCAGTCCTGAGCCATAGGTAAATAATTCGATCATCGTGATAGCGATCGCGGCGGTCGCTAATCCAATACCATTGATCTTTTTGAAGGCTATCAACAATCCGATGACGAGGGTCGCAAGCACAGGAAACGCGGCTAAGCTTGTAGCCCAAGAAATTGCCTCGGCCGCTTCAGGCGGCGCACTAGCCATAAACGACTGCGGAGAAAACATTTTCATCACTCCCATTATCCACACAAGCGTTACGACACCTAATATACCATAGAGCGCTTTTTTAGTTGACTCCGATATTCCATTCTTTAGAATGGTCGCAAGCCCAACGCCTCCGAGTGCAGTCATTGAAAACGAAAAGATCATCATCATTCTCGCAGGCGTGCGAAGTTTGTCGAATAGCGGCAGAGAAAAGAATATTTTATATAATGGGAAGTGATCGCCAAGGGCGAATAACAACGCGAAGACACTCATCACAGCAAAGAACGATACATACTTCTTTTTCCAACTTCCGAAAGCGGCAACCACAGCCAGTACCAAAGGCATAATGCCGATATAACACATCGTCTCCCACGACAAATAAAAAGCACCGTTCCAATATGGTACTTTTGCTTCACGCATTGCGTCGGTTACACCAAAAAGTCGGGGTAGTATCAGTGTTAGTAGATGCCCGAATGTCAGCGAGCCTTCGACTGAGTTTTGGAATGTGATCGTATCACGGCGTGAAAGCGAAGCAAGTTCTTGCGCTGGTAAGAACTGTATAGCAAATATTCCGACAGCGATCACCACCGGAACAAGCATTCTTATAACAACGAACGCATTTACAACCCTATCTTCTTTATTTCGTAAGCGATAGACCAATTCATACACGGCAAGTAGCGCTAAAAAGAAAGTGAGGAACAGAGTTGTTTGTGGATGTCCGGCAAGGTACATTACCCCGAGCAAGAGACCCGCTCCGAGCGAGTACTTCCAGGAATCGGTGCCTTTTAAAAAGAGCAGTACTACCCATGGAAATATCGCTAATTGATAGACGATCATTTGATGCATCGTCTGCCCGGTCATAAAGCCGCATAATGAGAAAGCAATAGCCGCAAGCATAGCCGACCATTCATCGGTCTTAAAAATAGTACGAACCAACAAATACATTCCGACCGCAGCAACCAAATAATGCAAGACGATAAACCATTGCATCACGATAGGCGAAAGATGCCCGTCGGAGACAAATAACGCCTGCACCATATTCATCGGATACCAAAACGCAACCTGAATATCCGCCATAAATGGCATACCGCAAAACACATAAGGATTCCAGCCCGGCAGATGCCCAGAGGCGAGACTACTGGTAGCAAGTGTCCTAAACGGGAATTCCTGTTCGACAAAATCTTCCCAAAGAAATTTTCCGCCAAAGAGCAACGGATAGTAAAAAATAACAACGACGACGGCAAGTATCGCAATGACCACGCCAAGTGAGAGGCGCGGCAATGGTGATGCCGGTAAAGACTTTGATGGTGATGACGTTTTTGCCATACGAGAAAGATCGTTTGAAAGTACGAAATTACGAATTGAATACGCGTCTCACATCAAGACCGTTTATTGATGCAGTTTCCGAATGCGCAACAATTCAAAAAACATCTTTGATGAATCGCTTAATGCTCCGACGGTTGTCCGCTCGTCATTATACCATTCTATCGCAATTTCTTTTATAGTATATCCCAGCTTCTTAGCAATAAAAAGGATATCAACATCGAATGAGAAGCCCATGACTTTTTGCTCAGCGAATATCTTCTCAGCAGCTTCAGCTCGAAAACCCTTAAAGCCGCACTGTGTATCCTTTATACCACGAAGGACAAGTATCTGAACAAGAAAATTAAAGAACTTGCCCATCGCTTCGCGGTACCATGGTTGATGGACTTTGACCAATGCGCCACCGTTAAGTGCGCGACTCCCGATCACGACATCATAGCCACCTTTTTCCATCACATCAAGAATTTTCTCAATTTCGTAGATCGGTGTTGATAGATCGGCATCGGTAAAAATTCGTATCTCACCCGTCGCTTCGAGCATCCCGGCTCTTACCGCCGCTCCCTTACCTTGATTCACACCAAGTTCGATAAGTCGATAGGAGACATTTGGCGACTGTAGCGATAGAATATGTTTTTTTACAACTTCAACAGTATTATCCGGCGAGCCATCATCGCAAACCAGAACTTCGCTCGTATAACTTACTGATGATAAATATTTATCGATCGTATCAAGTGACGGACCGATACGTTCGGCTTCGCGGAAAGCTGGTATGATGATCGATAGGTACAAAACGGTGTTGTGATGTAACGTTTACGTAACAAAAGGGCGACCAAAGTGCCGCCCTAATGATCGAATAGTATGTTCTTTATTTTTTTGCAGTGTCTTTTGTCGGTGCCACAACCGTTCCATCACCCATTTGCTGATGCAATGAATCGACGTGCCCTCTGAGACGATTGAATTCTTCTTCATATTCGCTACCGGTAAGGCTTTGACCAAAGGTCGCGAATAATTTATCATAGAGTTCAATGGCTTTTTTCTTGTCGCCTTTTTTCTCTGCTGCCATTGCCGAGATCTGCATATATCGAAGTTCGATATTTCCGCGGAATGACTGATCGGTCACCGTCTCACGCATTTTTGTAATGACTTGCAACGCTTTATCCATCTCCCCTACACCGATCAACGTTTCGGCATAAGTCAATTGCGTCATTATCTCGCGTTGCGATAGTGTACCCGTGAGCGTACTCTGATATTCTTTCTCTAACTTGCCAAGTGCAAAGTGAGCAAATTTCTCTGCCTTCTTTGTGTCGCCAGCTTTACGATAGAGCTGAGAAATTTCTGCCGCCGTATTCCCCACATAGGCAACACGTTCTGGTGGAACATTCTCATCAAGAATATTCAGTGCTTTGATCGCCTGATCTGGTTTGCCGGTTGACAAATAATACGCCGCTAATAATTCATACGCGTGTTGGTATGAATAGAACGGTGCATCGTTTGTACGGTCAGCATTGCTCCAACGCGCTTCCGGATCTTTGAATGTGTTGATCAAGAAACCACGGTGATACTCTTTGTAAGGAGTTTTCACAAGATTGAAACAGCTTTCATAAAAAGCTTTTTCATTCACCGGTGGGATCGAGCGTGATGCACGCGCGATCGGGGTGACACGCTGTGACATACCTTCCCATACGAGATATGGGTTGAGCCCTATTTGATAATTACCAGGCACAGCCGATGCGAAATAGATCGGGCGGACGTTGATATTCCCTTCGACGATCGAACGAACGATCTGATCGGCAACGGTATAAACAAAGCCATCTTGACGCTGGAATTCGCCACGATATTTCCAGACCATAGAACCGCCACCTGCATTGGGATCATCACTGAATTTTTTCATTGTTTCAGCAGTAACCGCAACAGTGACATTCTTTGGTTGATCGACATAGCCACGAACACCATTTTCTGACTCGTCCTCGCCTTTCAACAATTGATCGCTAAATCCCGGAAGATCAACTTTCTTTCCGGCACCTTCCCAAACATCTTTTTTGAGCTGTTGGATATACCAACTCATATTGGCAAGCGAAAGATTGACGATACGAACATCACGGCGAATGCCATATACATCCTGCGCACACCATAATGGGAATGTATCATTGTCACCGGCGGTGAATAAGATCGCATTCGGTTCACAGCTCTGCAATGAATTATAAGCATACTCGAGCGGGATGTTATTATGCGAACGAGAGTATTCATGCCACTTCGAAGTTTCGGCAAACGATTTACCGCTAACCATTCCTGCAAGCCCTGCAAGTTGATTAAGTGGTACTAAAACCACAAGCGCCACAAGGACACCACCGAGCATTGCAATATTACCATCGCCTATCGGAACTGGCAACGGCTCATTCTTTTCAGGGTCGGCATTCGGATCTTTGAGTTTCCGTGCTCTTAGCCATTCCATAATTCCGGTCGCCCCTATTCCTACCCACATAGCGTAGAAATAAAATGCACCGACATAGAAATAGTCACGCTCACGCGGTTGCGGGTCCTGCTGGTTCTGATACCAAGCCGTCAGCCACCCAAAGAAAATAAACGCCGCAAGAATAGTGAGTGCACGTTTCGGATCGCGTCTGAAATGCCAGAACAATCCGAAGAGTCCTAAGATGAACGGCAATCCCCATGTTTTTGACCAATCGGTGCCTGCGTCTTGATCTTGACTCGCACGTCCGATAAAATTCCACGCTAAGTAGCGGTTGTACATGTGGTCGGTCTGGTAACGCCAGAAGAAATCCCAGTTGCCAGTGTAATTTTTGAACGTAGGTCCTTCTTGTCCGCTTTCATCCCCAACCTGACGTGGGAACGGAGGGCGGTAGCCATACTGGTCACGATTGATAAACTCTGTAAGGGTTTTGAAATTATCAGCATGATGCTGGTTCATCGGCGGCTCTTGGGCAGCGCGAACGATGATCATATAATAAGTAGAGTATCCAAGGAATATTAATACCGAAGCCCACAAGCTGAGATTAAGTGTTGCTTTTTTATTCTTATGGCTCCAATAAATGGCATAGAATGCCGCGAGGAATAATAGGACGGTCGCACCAGCTACTCCGCCGCCTTTACCAAGCCATTCAACAATATAAGAGAGAACGAGTTTGTAAGAAAGAAAGAACGCAAGCACACTCGCCACAACCATACCAAGCCATGAAGTGATCGTCACCGTATTGCGGCGTCTGTAATAGATCAACATAAAGCATGGGAAGATCGTAAGCAATGCCAATTGATGCACGCCCATTGAAAGCCCGATCACATAGGCAGTCAGCAATAAATATTTTTCACTGTGTTCTTCTTCGGCGTGGTCATACCAGACCAACATGATCCAAGGTATCAGCGCCATAAAGAGCGAACCGAAAGCATATACTTCAGACTCAAGAGCATTGAACCAGAAGCTATCGGTATAGGTATAGCACAATGCCGCAATAAGAGCACCACCGTACGTTGTGAGCGCATCTGCCATTGTCGTTGGCGCACCACGCCAGAGCTTGATCAAACGGGCAACCGTGAGATACAAGATCATGATCGTTACTGCCGAACTCAGTACCGAGAAAAAGTTATATCGTGCGACCAAGTCGGTATAGGTCGGGAGCATCATTGCAAAACGACCAATGATCGTCCAAAGTGGTGAACCTGGGGGATGAGGCACCTGTAAAGCAAAAGCCGCCGATGCGAATTCTCCGCAATCCCAGAATGGGATCGAGGGCTGCATTGTGTACATATACGTAAACAATGCCGCAAAAAAACTTAAACCGGCAAAGAGATAATGAACGCGTTTAAATTCCATTCCTGCTTAATTTGGGTGAAAATGATGTATGGTAACCACAAAATGCCTTAGAGTGCTCCCTCTGTTAAGAATAAAAAAGGGCAATTCCCTATCAGAAAGTATTCTCAGTCATTCGAAAAAACACAATTATTGTTTCGTAAAATTCGTAGTTTGCAAACATACCCTACCATTTTCATCTGTATAAATCAACTACTTAATGGTATGAAGAAAATCAGTAGATAGACTTCAAAATCGTAGGGCGGAAGGTAGTACTTAAACGTCCATCACGGGAGATTGAATTGCTACCATAAACTATGCTATTCTCATCAGGCGACCATTCAGGGAATAGACAGATTGCAGAAATTTTTGGTTCATAGGGGTCTGTATCCAAGACAGTCTTTAGCAAAGACACTCTATCAATTATCCCAACTTCGCTGTCTTCATAAGCCGTTTGACCAAATGAAGACGGAGGATATGAACTATACAATATCTTTGATCCGTCATGATTATAACGTAGGAAAAGACACCAACGACTATCGTTAACTGTAAAAGTAACTGGAAGTGTATCCTGTTTTTTTGTTGTAAAATTAAATTCGAACACAATAGGTGATCTGTTGTAGCCGCCAGAGGGAATAAGCAGGCGAGAATGGTCTGGGTGAATATCAAAACCATTTCGTAATTCTCGGGGACCGAGGTCGGAAATATGCCGCAATAATAATTGTTTAGAATTTTTACTTCGTACATATAAATAATACCCGGCATCGGAGGGATTGACATTTGATGGGGAATAACTCCCGTACGAATAATATAATATAGAGTCATCACTTAGATAGCGCGCGGTTGAGATATTGTTTGAAGTGTCTAACAATTGTGTGATTAGTAGTGATGCAAGATCAATGAGCTGAAGGCCTCCGGAATTATTTCTATTGTATTTAACCGTAAGCAACTGAGTTTTATCGGGATTAAAGCTCATCGACAAAATGCCAGCAATAATTGGACTGGTATTCGTATTATCAAAAAGGAGAACTGAATCATGGATCAATTTGAAGCTATCGTCAAAATCATAATATCGAAGAGGATTCACAGAATAAATTCTGTGCCCTTTCCATAGATTCGTATGAAAGACACCTTCCTCCAAAGCTGTGCCATTTTGTGTAAAATGATAATCTGAAGAAAATACTACCCATTTTGATGGTGCGGTCGAAACGGGTACGGTCGGCGAATTACAACTTACTAACACACTGACTATTGGAATAAAGGTCAGTAGAAAAATCACCCGAGTCCCAAAATTTACTACAAATTTTTTCATTGATAATACCATCTTAAACTAATTCTTTATTATCAAAGTGGGTTCCCTCACTTAATCTCAATCCTTTCGATCTGTACACCCAAGCCTTGAAGTTTTTGTTGGATGCGTTCGTAGCCTCGCTCTACGTGATGTATTCCTGTTATCGTACTGGTGCCTTTGGCAATTGCGGCGGCAATGAGATAGACAAAACCCGCGCGAAGATCGGGAATCACAATATCTGCGCCTTTGAGTTTGGTTGGTCCGAAGATCACTGCCGAGTGGGGATATGCCATCGTTGTAAAGCGGCACTCGCCACCACCGAGACACGAGTTATATAACTCTATGTGCGCGCCCATCTTGCGAAGCTCGCTCACATACCCAAATCTATTCTCATAGACGGTTTCATGAACGACCGATAACCCTTCGGCTTGCGTCATCATTAATACCCACGGCTGCTGCCAATCAGTCATAAAGCCTGGGTGGACATCTGTTTCCATTGCCACAGAACGGAGTTTGCCATTATAAAAGAATCGTATGCCTTCAGGGGTAATGTCAAACTCTCCGCCGGCGCGGCGCATGGAGTTCAAGAATGTGAGCATTGCTGATTGATCCGCATCTTCGATAAAGACATCACCTTTTGATGCGACCGTCGCACAAGCGAACGACGCTGCCTCGATACGATCGGGGATGATACGATGAGTTGCGCCATGCAAATGGCTCACTCCTTCGATCACAAGACGACGGTTGGTCTCCATCGAAATGATGGCGCCCATTTTTTGCAAAAATTTAATAAGCTCAACGATCTCCGGCTCGACAGCAGCATTTTCGATGATCGTCGTGCCTGAGGCAAGTGTAGCCGCTATCAAAATATTTTCGGTTGCCCCGACACTCGGAAATGGAAGCTCGATATGCGCTCCGTGAAGTTTGTCTGCTTTACAATGATAGTACGAATCTTTGTGGTCGATGTGTGCACCCATCTTCCGAAGTGCACCGATATGGAAATCTACAGGTCTCGCCCCGATCTTATCACCACCGGGAATAGAGACAGTGGCAATACCGGTCCGATGCAATAAAGGTCCGATCATCAAGATCGGTATGCGATTGAGCAACGCAAATCGCTCCGGCACCTGTGATGTAGAAAATGTCGGCGTTGAAACCCTGACCGTACCATGGTCGTCGCTCGATTCGGCAAGTTGTGCTCCGAGCGAGGTGATAATATCACTCGTGATCTCGGTCTCGCCCAAATGCAATGGTACATTCGTAAAGACACTTTCGAACTCCGAAAGCGTCGAAGCGACCAACAGCTTCGAGATCAAATTCTTCGTGCCGCTGACTCGAACTCTGCCACTGAGCGGTTTTCCCCCTTCGATGCGAAATGCTTCCATAAAGATTTATAATCAATACCACGAAAATACAATGCCCACCGAGGCATTGATCAAATTGTGGTGATAGTCAAAGAAATTATTATTGTACAGTAATGATATCGGTCGTCGTCTTTTTTGCTACGTCGTAGATCTGCAGTTTCTTGCCGTCTGCTGTTTTTACTGTCAGAAGGATCATCGTTTCTTTGCCATTGCAGATAGCATCGAGAAGATCGGGTGACGAAAGTATTTCTGCGCTCCCCGGACCATCAGTAATATGGAATACGCCATCCTTTTTCATAAAAAAGAATTTACCACCGATCGAAGGATTGATAAATGAAATATTACCATCATGAATGTCAACTCGATCACTCGTCAATACTGTTTGTGTTGTGAGTGTGGGAATAATGAGATGGGTCTCCGTAGTTGCTGAACTGCCCTCAAGTAAGTAGAATTGTTTGCCATTCGGTGCCCACATCGCTGAAAGAATTTTAGTGTCAGCCGCTGGAGTTTCGAATGTCGTGCGTTCGGTTGTCTGGACGTCCGACAGTATCAATTTCGAAGTCAATGGCTCTTTGAGCAAAACGAGGTTTTGGTCTTTTGTCCAAGACATCAATTCATAATTCTTGTCATTGGCAAACACTAACTCGGAAATATTTTGTGCAATATCATAACGATAGAAATCCGTTTTTGTGGGATTTGATTTATTGGAGGAGTAATAAAGATACTTCCCGTTATAGGAAGCACCAAGCATAACGTTTGACACGCCTTCTTTGGTCGGCGTCAGGTCTTCGCTTATGCCGCTCGGGGTGCTCGATATTTTATAGAGATGATAGTCCGTCGGTTTCCCTGCCGATGCTTTCATATAGATCAGCAACGGTTTGTTCGGGACTTGATAGAATTTGACAATTGAAACATCACTCACATCAGTGATCTGCGAAGCAGCTTTTGCTTTGAGGTCGAAGGCATAAATATTCGCAAACCCCGAAGCTGCCTTGCTCAAGTACATTATACGCTTATCATCGTTCGAGAAAAATGCATTGAGCGTGTTTGCGTCCGAGCTTACTGCTTGCACACCCCAATATTGGGCTTTTGCATCGATTGAAACGCTCAAGATCAATATCAGCGTAAGACTCAGCGTTGTGAGCGAGAAAAATGGTTTTGCCTTCATCAATGGAATTTAATAAGTTACCAGTAGCGAACGCCTTCTTTTGATGAATAGTTATAGTAAAACTATGCCAGGAAAAAAGGTTTATATCGAGACGTATGGTTGCCAGATGAACGTGGCTGATAGCGAGGTCGTACTATCAGTACTCTCGAAAGCGGGCTATACCCCAGTCACTACTGTCGATGGCGCCGATCTCGTGTTGATGAATACCTGTGCGATACGCGAGAACGCCGAAGAAAAAGTCTGGCACCGCCTCCAGCATTGGCGTGGTATAAAAAGACGCAACCCGGGTATGGTCATGGGTGTGCTTGGTTGTATGGCAGAACATCTTCGCAAAGACTTGCTCAAGAGCGAAGGTAATATCATCGATCTCGTCGTCGGCCCTGATGAGTATCGCCGATTGCCATCGCTTATCGAATCCACAATTAGCAGCGGCAAAGGTGAGATCGCGATCAAACTTTCGCGCACCGAGACCTACGATGATATTCTTCCATTTCGAAATGAAGGTATCAGTGCCTATATTTCAGTAATGCGAGGATGTGATAAGTTTTGCACATTTTGTGTAGTGCCGTTCACCCGTGGTCGCGAACGCTCTCGAACACTTGCTTCGATCACCGATGAATGTCGCGAGCTTGAACAACTTGGTTTCAAAGAGATCACATTGCTCGGGCAAAATGTAAACTCCTATAACGAAGATGGGAAAGATTTTTCCGATCTTCTCGAAGCTTGCGCAATCGCCGTGCCAACGATTCGTCTTCGTTATACCACTAGTCATCCGCAGGACTTCGATCAAAAGCTGGTCGATACGATGGCAAGTTATGATAATATCTGCAAGTATATTCATTTGCCGATACAATCAGGCTCAGATCGCATTCTATCTTTGATGAATCGCACCTATACTCGTGCGCATTATATGAATATCATCGAGATGATCAGGCGTGCAATGCCTACGGCAGCTCTTTCGACTGATATTATTATTGGTTTTTGCACCGAGACAACCGAAGATCACGAAATGACGATGCAAGTGATGCGTGATGTAAAATTCGAAGGGGCATATACATTTAATTATTCTCCACGACCAAATACAAAAGCATTTGATACCCTGCCTGATGATGTACCCTTAGAAGAAAAGAATCGACGATTGAGCGAGCTTATCTCTTTGCAACGCGAGCATTGCGATCTCCGAAATATGCAAGATATTGGGTCGGTACAAACGATCTTGGTCGAAGGAAGATCAAAGAAAAATGCCGATGAATGGCAAGGGCGCAGTGATACGAACAAAATGGTTATTTTCCCGAGAATCGATGCTGAAGTAGGTGAATACAGAACAGTGAATATCAATCGCGCAAACTCTGCCGCTCTCTTTGGTGACTTGACAGACGTGAAGGCATATACAAGTAATGCCCATCTTAATAATAACAGGGGCGAAGTGCTCTACGATCTGACGCCGCTTGTGATCTCATCAATTAGCCCTAATGAGCATATCGGAATTCAGCAACCTGCGGGGCTTTTACCAATCCTTCAATAAGCGATGGAGCAATTGATCTCAGCGATTCGGTGGTTGCATATTGCGGCAGGGTTTACTGCATTTTTTGTTGCGCCAGCTGCGATGACCGTTCGAAAAGGCAGTGATGCACACCGACTCTGGGGCAAGATCTATTTCTGGGCTATGGCGACAGCGACCTTCGGTGCTCTGTTGGTCGCGGCATACCGACCAAATTACTTTCTTCTCGGACTTTCTGTATTTAGTTTTCATCTCACCTTTATCGGTTATAGAATTCTTTTTCGTAAACGACCCGACAGGGGCGACAAACCTAAATTCATAGATTGGCTCATCACTTGCGCCACAGTTCTTGCCGGAATTGGAATGATCTCTGTCGGATTAAGCATCGACGATTCCGGAGGGACTATTCTCTTCTGTGCATTCGGCTTTGGTATGTTGGTAAATGCGATTATGACCATCAAAGAGTATATTAAACCGAAGCTTGACCCCAAAGAGTGGTTTATTATTCACATGAATGGAATGCTTGCATCATATATTGCAGCTGTAACGGCATTCTCTGCGGTAAATTTTTCATTTTTACCGATGTTGGTTCGCTGGCTTTGGCCTTCGGTTATTGGGGCACCACTGATCGCAATATGGGTGGCGAAGTATCGAAAAAAATTTGCTGCGGGTGTTACGCCCAAACAAGTAGCCAAAGTGAAGATCGGTGAGAATATCGGATAGTTTCTTGATGGAGCAATCTCTGTAACAATGGCATATTGAAGTCGTAGAGTCACAAAACTCACCGAGTTTACAAATAGTATCGTATTTTTAATACTCTGCAGGCATTTATTCTGAAGTACAATAAATATTATTCTAATCCGTTTCTAAGGTATCTACGTATTATACTCCGAACATTATCGGAAAAAACATTATTTATGCGATCGTTCTTATATTTATGTTTCTGCGTTTTCTTGATCTCAGCATTTGGCGTTTCTGCTGGGGATGCAAAACCTTATGCCAAGCGAATTGCTCTTCCTGCTGACTCATCTGAAGGATTGCTATCAGGGTATGTCAAAGATTCTGCTTCCGGCGAAACCATTATCGGCGCAACGATACGCGTCCGCTCACTAAAACGTGGTGCCATCAGCAATAAAAGCGGATATTTTGCCCTTTATCTTCCAGCGGGGAAAGTTCTAAAAGTAGAAGTCTCCTCGCTTGGTTACAGAACATTTTCGAAAACAGTACGATTGAACGAAGGAGAAAAGATCACTGAGAATTTTATCCTATCGCAGGAAAATCTTCAAGGAGAAGAAATAGTCGTCGAGACTGATCGTTCGAAAGATCGTCGCGAATCGCCACAGGTCTCAACCGTTTCGCTCAAACCAAGTCAGATCGCCAGTCTGCCACGAGCCGGAGAAGCTGATATTTTTAGAATACTGCAAATGATACCCGGTGTACAAACCGTTAGTGAGATTTCGGCTGGTCTCTATATCAGAGGCGGCTCGCCCGATCAAAATCTTATTCTTCTTGATGGAAGTACACTCTATAATCCAAACCATTTCTTTGGGTTTTTCTCGACCTTCAATCCGGATGCGATTAAGGACGTTGACCTGATCAAAGGCGGTTTCCCTGCACAATATGGTGGGCGCCTTTCAGCAGTGCTGAGCGTCACGAACAAAGACGGCGATCTCTATAATACACACGGAGCTGTTGCAATAGGATTGATCTCAAGCCGTGCGACAGTCGAAACACCCGTCGGCAATGGTGCTATCACGATAGCGGCTCGCCGGACGTATATCGATGCGATCCTGAACCTCACAGGCTTAGCAAAGAGTCTTGATCTGCCGAGCTATTATTTTTATGATCTCAACGGAAAATTTACACAGAATTTGGGTGACAACGATAAGATCGCCGTTTCAGGGTACGGCGGGCTTGACAAGCTCTACTTCGATAACGGGTCGCAAGCATCACAAGTGGACATCAGATGGGGCAACCAGAGCGGCTCGGCAAGTTGGACACATTTATTTTCGAGCAACATCTTTTCAAAATTTAATTTTACCGGAAGTCACTACTTCTCACTGCTGAAATTTGGGCTGGGTGATGAGGCATTCACCTTTGACAATCAAATTTACGATTACTCACTTCGCGCCGATCTCGAAGATATTACTTCAAGTAATAATACACTCAAAACAGGCTTCCAACTTTCTCAGTATCAGTTTGGCTTGAACATCAAAGTCGGCAACAACCCGCCGAATGCCGACATCACGCAAAAGCCAATTTATTACGCCGGATATGTTTCCGATGAATGGAAGCCAACCGATCAACTGGCGATCACCCCTGGTCTTCGTATTGATGGTATTTCGACTCGGAGTGATGTTGGTATCGATCCACGTCTGAGTGTACGTTATATTATTAATCCGGAATTCACCGTGAAGGCGAGCTACGGAATTTATCATCAGTATCTCGATCTGGCTTCGAACCCGCTCTTCACGGCATTCGATCTTTGGCTACCCGTCGATTCGACTCAAGCACCTCAGACTGCGCAACAATATGTACTCGGCATCTCGACCGTACCATTCGAGGATTTTACGCTCGAAGTGGAAACGTATTATAAAAATATGTCGAATGTGGTCGAGCTAAAACCAAATATTATTACCGGCAACAGACTCAGCGATGTGTTCTTTGTCGGCAGTGGATATTCCTATGGCTTCGAAGTCTTCTTACAAAAACAAGTTGGAGACTGGACGGGTTGGATCGGCTACTCACTCGCTTACACAAAACGAAAATTTGCGGCGATCGACAATAATGCACCTTTCTCACCGACCTATGATCGTCGTCACGATCTCAATGTCGTCCTGACCTACCGTCTAAATGATCGGTGGACTGTTGGCGGCACATTCACCTATGCAACAGGGCAACCATATTCTCAAACAACAGGCTTTTACAATGCGGGCGAGCCCGACTATGATGGCAAGCTCATTCCCATTAATGGACTAAAGAATAGTTTGCGTCTTGAGCCATATCATCGTATGGATCTCTCCGGCACGTATTCCTTCAGTCTCTTTAGCGACAAAAAGAATGCGGAGTTTAATATAGATATTTACAATGTCTATAATCATCGCAATGTGTGGTTCCGTCGTATCAATACCGACAACACTCCTGCAACCAGCGAAAATGTTCGCCTGCTTCCAATTCTGCCCACATTCGGGTTACAAGTAAAATTTTAAGTCTTATGAAAGTATCATCGAAATATTCAGTTGTTCTCGCTCTGCTTATAGCGGCGATCTTTGTCGGCTGCGACGGTGCCATAGAATCGAATTACACACCTCAGATCGTCGTTCAAAGCTTTTTGTACACAGGTGAAGGAATCGACTCGGTTCTCTTGCATTATACGACCCCATACACCAAATCATATATTGATAGTGAGTATGCCATCACGGGCGCTGATGTTAAAATTTCCGTCGATGGAGCCGACTTTCAGTTACTCCCGATTCCAAATCGAAAAGGCCGTTATTATTTGCCGAAATCAACACTCACTGTTCAAGGTGGAAAAGTTTATACGCTTACGGTAACAGCGGACGGAATAACTGCTACCGCACAGACAAGTGTACCGTTGCCAATACAGATAACGAACCGTGCGACGGCATTCCCTGCCGATAGAATACTAGTTCTTGATACTAATGATGCAACAACATTCACTTACACGCTGACTGCCGGACCGGTTGATAATCCTCATCGGTTATATATGCTCCAGATCACATCGATCGACACAACCTACGGAAAAATACCAACATCTAATCAAGGGCCTCCTGTTGATACAAGTGCTTACGTTCGTTACTCGTTTATACAGACCGCGCCAAACATGATCATCTATTCTCGATTATTCGGATGGTTCGGACCAAACAAGATCAAGTTTCTTGCCCTTGATTCGAATTGGGTTGATTATAAGCGCGCCGTTGGCTATGGCGCCAATTCGTTCTCGCCGTTTCAACCATCGCTCAATCACATTAATAACGGACTCGGTATTTTTGCGAGCGCTGGGTGGGATTCGATCACGGTGTTCATAAAACCCAAGTAGTCGGATTAGTCTTTGGTCTTTAGTCGTTTGTCTTTGCTAATGTCAGCAACTTAGTCTTTTTGCAAAAGACTAAAAACTAAAGATGAACGACTATTCTTGACACGAAGTGTTTTCATATTTGCTTTGCTTTTGTTCTGGACGAATGTTTTCGCCCAGCATAACGATACGCAATTTCAATGGTGGACTCCCGGCACGATCACCTCACTTCCGGTTACCGACTCGCTAAGCCGATATAATCGGCTATCCGATCTTTCCTTGAATTTCGAACATACCCTTTCGCTCTATCAATGGGGAGTCGGAACAGCGATCACAACGCTTGGTAGAGACGCATTACACACTTCAAGCATTTGGTCAAGTCCATCGGTCAGTGTCTCAGCCGAAGGTCGTTCACAGCTGAGAGAAGACACCCGTACGCGCACAACCGAAGGCATTGGCTATCTTGAGGCGACCTATCCCATTGTAAGCGGCACCGCGGCTCTATCACTCTCCCTTTTCGGCACAACCTATTCACTCAGTCGAAATGCAGCCACATCGATCTATGATGTAGGCACGCTCCAAAATCTCAGCGACGGTTACGGCGTCATCGGCGGTAAGTATATGCCCTTCAGCGAACTCGTGCTCTCGGGTGGGGCAGGCATTGCCTACAAATCATTTCTGTTCGGGAAATCAAATGGAAATATCATCCAGGCTCGTGCCGTGCTCTCGACGATCAGCATTGCCGACGGTTCGGTCGTTGATGGTGAGGCATCAATTGACGAACGCCGATTTAATTCGCTCGGAGAGCTCGGGCGCAATGACGCCGCCAGAGCTCACCTAATCACCGTCTTTGGCGACGAAGGCTCTAACGAAGCAACGGCTGGAGTCTCACTAAAACGTCGAGATTTTTATTTTACGGTTGATACAGTTTCCCCAACGGCTCGGCAAGAACGAAGCGAATTTATCGTCGAGCTTCACGACTTACTCAGGTACCCACTTGTCGCAAAAAAATTATTATTACTGGTCGAAGGAAATTTTATCCCGAGATCTGTTTCTCGCAAAACCTCCGGTATTGACTTTGCTGCTGCTTCGACCGGACTGCTGACGTCCTCAACATTTTTATTGCCATCAACCACAGCCGCATTCGATCTGGGAATTTCAAGCCAATTACAATGGACCCTATCAGACGAGACTCGCAACCGTGACCGAATACCATTCATCACCGCAGAAATAAAATACAGCGAGAACTCCGAGACTAATGATATTGCCTTGTCGGAGCTGTCATTTGCCTCGACTTCACTTATTAATAAATTATCTTCAACCTTTAACGCAACGAGTTTTGATGCGGGGCAATCGGCATTGAATATCACTGGGACGTTCCCTGTTTTCGAACGCGATGCCATTCAAGCAAATATTTCTTCGAGGCTGTTTCGATATGATACCCCCAGTGAAGAGAACCGTGACGACCGCGATGAACTCTATCTCAATGCCACACTAAAATACTATCACTCTTTCGCAAGTAACCTCTCCGCAATGGCGCAGGTAAGGCTTTCGCAAAATCATTTGGTGTATCTTAAGAGTGACCGGAGCGCACAAAATTATACCGGGAATACTCTTTCGTTCTTATCTTCGACGTTATTAGAAAGCAATGTTGTTCGAAACTCACTGACAGCGGAAGTCTTTGCCAATTATTCAGTATATGATTTTATATTGCCTTCAGTCGTACAACTCGGAGGGCGTGATTATTTGATCCGAGGCGTCAATGGCTCTGATAGTATTTCGATCGCACTCGGAGGTATTCATTTTATTGTCAACGGCACTGCTTCACTCGAAAGCAATATGAACCTCAGGCTCTATGAACGCGGGGCATACAATGCCGGTGCATTTACCGAACGTCCGCTGCTTCGCACAACAGAATTCTCCGGCGACTTCACCGCAAACATTACTGATCTTACCACCAGTGCTCCCATTCTTCTAAAATTAGGAGCTCGTTCGTTCTATCAATTGCGCTATGCGCCAACATCTGCACAATCAACGGCTTTGCTATTGCAAGAACGTGTCAATCGCATCGGACCATTGGTTGTTCTTATTATCGATCAATTCTCCGCAAACGGACTTCGGCTTTATGGTGATTTGTGGTATAGTATTTTACAGCACGATTCATACGATTTAAGCCAAAGCTCTCGCTCACGGCTTGTCGAAGGTAAGCTCGGCGTTCGCTGGACATTCTGATTTTCAAGGGACTGCCACAAAATCTCCTTATCTTTGTACTGCCTACTTCCTTGCGTGACAGCAGTGTTGTGAGTGATCAAGATTTGAATAATTGTAATTACGCTGTCAACGGGAAGAACGCCGCCGCAGGGATCGTACTCCTGTAATCATTTTTTTTCGTATATTTGACATTCTTTCTTCATTAACATATACCTGTTGATAGAAGAACGGAAGTTGAAATTCTTTTAACGCTCATTCCAAATTACTTCTATGAACAAATCAGAACTCATCGAAGCCCTCGCAAAAGCTACTGACCTGTCGAAAGCAGATTCAGGACGTGCGTTGGACGCCCTCGTTGAAACCATTACCAAAACGCTCAAAAAAGGCGGCCAGGTAGCTCTTGTCGGATTCGGTACTTTCAAAATCTCAAAGCGTGCTGCTCGCGTGGGTCGCAACCCACAGACGGGTGCTGCTCTCAAGATCCCTGCTCGCAAAGTACCTCGCTTTGTAGCCGGCAAAACCTTGAAGGATTCTGTAAAGTAATCTGATTCAATAGTTTATAAAAAAAGCCTGCTCTTTCGAGCAGGCTTTTTTTTGTTTAAATATGTAGTTCTTTTAAGCGATCTTCTTGGTGATGATCGAAAAAATATCTTTTATCCCGACAGGTCCCTCGCACCAAAATGGCTCGCCGTATTGAACACCGATCTGCATTCCATAATGGCGAGCACGAGCTTCGATCCATTCATAAAATCCTGACTGGGTTAGGAAGGTCTCGCGTTCACTTGAAGCGATCTTCTGGCCATCTGTATTTCTCCCAAATTGCGAGCCATACGCTTGTACTGTTCGCATCCTATCTTCAAAAACGCTACTGACATCAAGGATCAGCTTAGGCTCGAAAATATAGGTCTGCATAAAGTGTAAGACCATCAACGGGCGATGAGGCTCCTGTGGCTTACCGTTATCATCAAGGGTTTCGATCTTCGCTAAGCCTGCATAAAATGATGCCTGATGGACAAGCTCCGAAGCTGCTTCGTGATCGGGGTGTCGCTCGGAAAAATGTGGGCAAAGCACGATGGTCGGGCGGAGCATCCGAAAATACCGTATAATCTTGTGGACATTTTCTTTCGAGGTCTCGATATTACCATCGGCAAGCCCAAGATTATATCGTCCGTCAAGTCCCAATATTTTCGTGGCTTCATCAGTTTCTTTGCCACGTGATTCCAGTGTGCCACGAGTCGAAAGTTCGGCATACGTCAGATCCAAAATAGCCGTTCGCTTCCCTGCTGCTTTGGCCGCGAGCATCGTGGCTGCACAAGAAAGCTCGACATCATCAGGATGTGCGGCGACGCCAAGTATATCAATAGGTGTCATTGTAAATAGATTTAATTTGACGATCCGTTTTCTTTACTGTCAAGTAGTTCTACTCGTTGTTTGTTCTTCCAGAAAAAATAGAACGGCACTCCGGTCAGCACCAATAAAACACCCGCAAGACTGCTAATGATCGGTTGCGTCCCACTATTGTAGCCATCAATATCTTTTATCAACGTGATGACGACGTAACTTGTCGCGAACAGCACAAAGATGGCTGGAACATAGGGGTAGCCAGGGACTTTGAAAGTGCGTTCACGATTTGGCTCGCGTTTACGGAGTATGAACACCCCAAGCGCCATCAAAACATATAATGCCCAATTGACAAAAATGTACATATCGAGCAACAAGTTAAACGAGCCGGTAAACAACAGTGCAAGTGCCCAAAAACCTTGTAACCACAATGCAATACTCGGAGTCTGATATTTTTCGTGAACAGTACCGGCACTGCGAAGAAATAATTTATCTTTCGCCATTGCATAATACACTCTTGCGTTGGTCAGTACGCCAGAGTTTGTCGTATCAAACGTCGAGATCATGATCAGTATCGCAACGATAGCACCACCGCCCGAGCCAAGAACAGCAGTTACCACAGCTGAGGCAACACGTTCTTTTGGAATAGCGGCGATCACATCAATAGGAAGAATATAGAGATAGGCAAGATTGAGTAAAATATATAAACCGGTAAAGATCAATGTCCCCAAAATAATAGCTTTTGGCAAAGTCTTTTGCGGCTCTCGCACTTCACCCCCGATATAAGAGACATTTCCCCAACCATCGTATGCCCAAAAAGCTTTTGTTATAGCTGTGGCGATCGCCCCAAGCAACGTCCATGACGAAAGCGCACTACCCTTTGGGGTTATTCCTGTCCAATGAGAGACCGAACCGATATTCGAACCGACAATGAAAGCAATAACACAAATACCCAATAGCGCCAATACTTTTGTTGACGTTGATATGCTTTGCATCGAAGCTGCAAGCTTTATTCCGCGGACATTTACATAAGTTAATAATAGCACTAACCCGCCGGCTATGAGTTTTTCACTAAATTGTTCGAACGGAAATATATCCCCAAGAAATGGTAGATGCACCGGCATTGTAGCAAGATCACCAAAGATCACCGGAAGATGAACAAACTCTCCGAGATATTGCGAGAAAATAAGTGCGATCGCCGCGATAGCGCCAGAGCCCGCTATCATAAAATTTGCCCAACCATAATGGAATCCGATCACATCGCCGTATATTTCACGAAGATACTCATAGAGTCCGCCGGTTCGAGGCATTTGCCCGACCAGCTCACATTGTGTCAGTGCGCCGAAGAGTGTTACCACTCCGGCAACAACCCAAACCAACATCATCAGTGATGCACTACCGAGAATATCTGCCATCGAGACAGGCACAACAAATATTCCGGAGCCGATCACAGCACCG
>JBBRNY010000005.1:0-51626 GCA_038229915.1 Kapaibacterium sp. (SeqCode)
ATATGATTATGACCTACTCGGTACTCGACAAATAAACGGTGCTAATGCCTACGAGATCAGTGTCGAGCCGAGAGGGGTGATCGCTCCGGCATTCGAAGGACGTGTTTGGATCGATATGTCCGACTACTCACTAGTGTATTTAAAATTACATCCAAATGGAGCGTTGAAATTTCCATTTGTGACCAAAGCAGAACTCGAACAATCGTATGTTGAGGTCGAAAATAAATATTATCTCCCTGCGCAAACCCATGTTGTGATGAACGCCGAACTGCAGTTGCCATTTACACCAAAATTTAGCGCGGAGTTAACCGGATTATCTCAAAACTATGTTATCAATACAACGATACCGGATTCGATCTTTTCCGGGAAACGTCGTGATGTTGATTCCTCGGCAGATAAAATTGATGGCGCTACTTGGCTTTCGCTACGCGGAGTGCCGCTGACAGCGCAAGAAGAAACTGCGTATGCGCGTATTGATACGATGGTGAAATATGTCAAACCACCGGCGCCTGATTCGTCACTTCTCCATTTTTCGTTCGCGCCAATTATTTCTTATGATCGTGTGCAAGCGGCAAGATTGGGCCTTTCAGTGGGGGTAGGAATATTTCAAGCCGCGCCAATAGATCTGGGCATCGATGCCGGTTATAGTTTTGGTGATAAAAAATTTCGATATACCATTTCGGTAGATGCCCCGTTGTTATGGAAATATCAAGAGGAGTTAGCAACGACAGCGACTGTGACTTCAAGTGGTGACATTTTTTTTAATCAGTCGAGAAAGCGCATTGATATTGTTACGGGTACTTTCTCTTATTTTGATGATATTTCTCGACTCGGGGCCGCATACGGCACACTCGCAAACTCAGCGATGGCATTGGCATTTAAGCAAGACTATCCCGATTACATGGGGGTTCGGGGTATAGAGACTGGTTTAAATTATTTGTTCTCCGGAAGCGGGAAGGTTAATCTCTCATTCGTGAGTCGTGATGAATGGTCGCTTGCAAAATCAACAGATTGGTCCCTCTTTTTTCCATCTGATACTTTCCGGCACAACCCAACCATCTCCGATGGTAAGTATCATGCGTTTTCATTTATGGCTCATTATGATCTTAGCTCGGAAGACCTGACATTTGGTCCGCAGGTACTCATCACATCATCAAGGAAAAGTTTTGGTAGTTCGTTTGATTTTACTTCGATCAGTTTAACAGCCTTGCTTGGGGCTCGGCCTCCAGGGCTTGGTCCGACGAAATTACAACTGGCATATAATCTAAAACTCTCGGGGGCGATGCCCGACCAGCACCTCTTCATCTTCAATGAAACCCGCAATTTCTTTTTTGCAATTCAGAATGTTTTTCACACCATGAATTTGCGTGAGTATCAGGGTGATGAGACATATTCTGCAATGCTCGAACAAAATTTTTATGATCTTCCGACCCGACTACTGGGGCTGAATCTCCATCCGCTCGATCTTCATTGGTTCGGGTTTCTGAACCTTGCGCACTCATTACTATCAGAAGAATCAAGATCTATTTTGCGAAATCCGATCGCCGTCACCGGAGCGGTTCCGTTTCTTGAGACAGGATTTGGGATCGGAAATATTTTAAATGTCTTACGCATTGACGCCGCTTGGCGTATAACGCATCGAAAAAGCGGACAAAATTTCGCCGTTACGCTTGATCTCGGGCTTCATTTTTAATACTCCTCTTTACCACACAGCGAGTTTTCTCGCCGCATCTGCGATCTTTTCTGGGCTTGGGAGAATTGCATCTTCGTATGCCTTTGCAAAGCCGACCGGAGTGAAGATCGATCCGACGCGCATTACCGGTGCATCAAGATGTTTGAACGCTTGTTCGGTGATGAGTGCTGAAATTTCTCCGCCAAAGCCGCCAGTAATTTTATCTTCGTGAACAACCAGTGCGCGGCCCGTTTTCTTCACCGATGCCATGATCGCTTCGGTATCAAGTGGATAGAGCGATCGTAGATCGAGCACATCACATTCAATGCCTTCTGCTGCGAGTGTCTCTGCCGCTGTGAGTGAGAGGTGAACGGTATTGCCGTAAGTGATAATTGAAATTGCGCTACCTTCGCGGCGAAGTCTCGCTTTGCCGAACGGTATCAAAACATTATCACCGAGAGAAAAACCTTTTGCCGGTGCAGCATTATACAATGCTTTTGGTTCGAGATATACCGTCAGACCTCGCATACGCATTGCCGAGCGAAGCAAACCTTGTGCGTCATCAGCAAACGACGGCGCAACGATACGAATGCCGGGAAGCGTGGTGAACATCCCCTCAAGATTTTGCGAATGATAGAGTCCGCCCTGAATATATCCTCCCGAAGCAATGCGAATAACGATGTTCGGGCAATATTGTCCTTTGGTGCGCCAGTACTCATGAGTCAGCTCGACAAAACTTTCCATCGCGGGCCAAAAATAATCGGCAAACTCTGCACCTTCGACGACACACCAAATATTTTCCTGATCGACTCGGCAAAATCCGCTTGCCGTACCAACAATAAAATCTTCGGCTATCGGGGCATTGAACACACGTTTTATTCCAAACTCTTGCTGCATTCCTTTCGAAACGTTGAAGACGCCACCTTTTTCTTTGTTCGCCATATCTTGTCCCCAAATAAATGTATTGGGGTTCAGGCGAAATTCCTCTTTGAGGGTATGATTGATCGCATCAATAAACTGCAAGCCTTCTTCTTTTGATTTCGGCGTAACAAAAGGCTCAAAATTCGTGCCGATGGATTCTGATTGAAACGTATATGGGTCTTTCCGAACAACGACCGATGGAGCAAGCACGAATTCTTCGACCGAAGAAGCATTTGCCGGCGGTGCGGCTTCAGCTTTTGTGGCTGAGGCTTCAAAATCATTATGATTTTTTTCGTGAATGGCATCGATCTCGGTTTGTGTCAATATTCCCTGAGCCATTAGCCAGTTCGCAAAGCGCACGACTGGGTCGCGCTTGGCGGCGTTTGCAATTTCTTCTGGCGAGCGGTACAATGAATGACGATCAGAATTGGAATGCGAACGCATTCTTACACAATCGGCATGGACCATCGCCGCGCCTTTACCACTGCGGGTCCACTCGTATGCTTCTTGCATCGCGCGATACGAATCGAGCACGTCGGTTCCGTCGCAATAGGTAATGAGTAAATTCGAAAAGCCTCGGAAGTTATCGGCTACGCGACAGTTGGCTGTTTGATCATAAATCGGAACCGAGATGCCGTACTTATTATTTTGAATAACAAATATCGCCGGTACTTGCTCGTGCGTGGCACCGTTAACTGCTTCGTAGAAAAAACCTTCAGAACAGCCCGACTCGCCGCCGGAAAAAATAGCGACGGCATCTTTCTCGTAATATTTGATAGCCCTTGCACAGCCTGTGGTATGCTGTGAGTGATTGTTGGTCAGCGATGAACTGTTCTCGATGCCGATAGACATCTTCGCAAAGTGATTCGACATATGTCTGCCACCACCGGCAACATCTGTTTCTTTCGAGAGCCCATTGAGAATGATCTCTTCGACGGTAAGTCCTGCGGCAAGGCAAGTCATCAAGTCGCGGTAGTATGGGAAGAGATAGTCTTGCTGTTGTCGAAATGAAACACCAATGGCAAGTTGTATTCCTTCGTGACCAGCACACGGGGCATGATAGCTCCAGCCCATCGCTTTTTTGAGGTAGTTAGCGGCTTGATTATCACAAATTCTGCCCAACTGCATCAAACGGTACCACTCGATCAACGTCTCTTTTTTTACGCCGGACTGTTTCGCAGTCCCTTCAAAGGTCATTGAGTTGTCCGAGTGCGGTCCTTTCAGGATCGCTCCGCCAGGGATTGCGTCGAGCGACGGTGGTACGACCGGGAATGCATACTCCTGTTCGAGATCGATCGCGGTAATGGGAAGATGATACTCAGTCGGTAGCACTTCACTTCCATTTGTCGAAGCCGTTTGTGTCGTATTAGGAATCGGTTTTGTTTTCGTCGCCATTGCAGTAATATATCGTTTTTTTCTTAGCAAAAGAAAACAAATACGGCTCACTTTTAGTGCAAAATAGGTGCAGTAGCCATTTGCCTTTATTGTTAAATAGTTTAATACCCCACTGTTTGCTTTTTTGAACGAAGCCGGAGATGCGGTCGTTAAATGGATTCCCAAGAATTTATAAGAATGTTTACACAGATCATTAGCAGCATTGGTATGGCATTTCAAGCACTCGCAAGCAATAAAATGCGTGCGATGCTAACGATGCTCGGTATTATTATCGGAGTGGGTTCGGTTATTACGCTGACGGCGATCGGTCAGGGTGCTTCGCAAGATATTTCGAATCGTATTAGCTCCATGGGGACGAATATCCTCCAGATCGATCCGGGACCGACCACTTTTGGTGGCGTTTCCTCTGGTGCCGGAGGTAGTGTCCATCTTACGGACAAAGATGTAGAAGCATTGAAGCGGTCTATTTATGTCAATGAATCAGAGCCTTCGGTCGATACGAGAGCGCAGGTCATCGCAGCAAATGCAAATTGGTCAACAAGGATTCTCGGCACAACGCCGAAATGTTTAACGATTCGGAATTATCTCATCGCTTCCGGAAGTAACTTTACTGATGCTGATAGTCGATCTGCTCGGAAGGTTTGTCTTCTCGGAAAAACGGTCGTGACAAATTTATTCGGAGAAAATTCAGACCCAGTTGGGAAAGGTATTCGAATAAAAAATATTCCTTTGACCGTTATAGGAGTCTTGAAAGAAAAAGGTGCAAACTCGAACGGGCAAGATCAAGACGATATTGTGATCGCTCCGATGGGTACTGTTCAAAAACGGATCATGGGCACAATGTGGTTAGACGATATTTTCGTCAGTACTTTTTCTTCGGATCAAACTCAAGCCGCGATCGCTGATGTCACCGAGATACTCCGAGAACAGCACAAGATCATTCCATCGAGTAATAATGACTTTCGTGTCCGCTCGCAAGTGGAGATCGCCCAAGCTGCACAAAAAAGTACCGAAACACTTTCTGATCTCTTGCGAAGCGCCGCTATTATTGCATTGCTTGTTGGTGGCATTGGTATTATGAACATTATGCTCGTAAGTGTGACCGAGCGTACGCGTGAGATCGGTATTCGGAAGTCGATAGGGGCAAAGTCATATAATATTCTTACGCAGTTCCTTACCGAAGCTCTAACGCTCAGTTGTATTGGCGGCATTATGGGTGTCGTTCTAGGGTATGTTGCGAGTTATGTGATCTCGCAAGGTAATGGGTGGAATTTGATCATTTCCGGAAGTGCCGTATTTCTTGCTTTTGGTGCTGCGACGGCTGTTGGTCTCTTCTTTGGATGGTACCCTGCAAACAAAGCCGCAAGACTTAATCCTATCGAAGCATTGCGACGCGAGTAATAGAGGGTCTCTATTTTGAAACCAATTCCCGTTTTATCTGTATTATATACTATGATGCATAAAGCAACATCGACTATTCTTGCGCTATTAGTATTCTGTGCCGCGACATTCGCTGTGGCGCCGATGGCTTTTTGCACGATGAAAGTCGAAAAGCCCGCCTGTTGCAAAAAACCTGTTTCGAGTCCCAAACATTGTGAGACTCCGAAATCAAATTGCCCGATCTGCGCATCGAATCTCTGTAAACTTGATCCTGCCCCAACCCATAACGGCAGTTCAACTCCGGTAACGACCGTTGAGCTTCAATCGATCGTGCCGGTTTCACCGTTAGCATTTACAGGATACGCACAACCGATCGTTTACCTAAGTGCTCCTCATATTTTCGATAGTAGCCCTCCGTTGTTTATTCACAATTGCTGTTTCCGAGTATAATTCAGATCCTTTTTCTCTATTGCTGATAGGCGATTCACGTCTATCTTGTATATTCGTTTTAGTTATTTTAAAGGATCTGTATTATGAAAATCAAAATGTATTTTGGCGTTCTTGCCGCATTGTTCGTTGTGTCTTTATTCACAATGAGCGCTCGCGCAGAATTTGTTTCAGCTGATATTGGTGTCAATGGACTTACGTGTTCGATGTGCTCGAAAGGGACAGAAGCAACACTGAAGCAATTGCCGTTTATTGATTCGATCTCCATCGATCTCAATGATCTTGTTGCGCACGTGATATTCAAAAAAGATGCGAAAGTATCGATCGATCAGATGAGAGAAATGATCGAAGAAGCAGGCTTCTCGGTTCGCTCGATCGATGCGGTCTTTAACTTCGATAAGGTGACTGTCGGGAAGGATTATCACTTCGCTTATGGTGGCGACACCTACCATTTCATTGGCGTTGACGATAAGACACTTTCGGGTCCTGTAAAGATCCGCTTCGTTGACAAGCAATATATTTCGAAGAAGGAATATACTGCACTCTCGAAAAAAACAACATTTGCTTGCTATAAAAAAGGGACTGCGGCACCTTGTTGCATTGGTGACCAGCATGTGATGGGCACACTCTATCATGTGACGTTATGAGCCGAGTAGTATTGATCATTCTTGTGCTCTCAGCCTTTTCCGGACTGAGAGCGCAAGAGCTCTTTATCCAAACCGAACCAGCAAGTAATATGCCGGTCGGACGCTTTGGGGTGAGAGCTTCTTCAGATATCTGGAGCGAAAATTCTCGAACGATCGCTCGCTTCGGCACTGAAATAATGTACGGTGTCTCAAAGAATTTAATGGTGCACCTCCAGGCATATGGCTCGAATGCTATCAATAATGTTGAGCCTGAAACCTACGGTATTTATGCAAAGTACCGCCTTTTTAGTGACGACGATTTCAAGTATCATTTCCGGATCTCAGCTTATGGTGAAGCACTCGCGGGTAAGCAACATAATACCACCCCGTCATTCTCGTTCAAAGGTGGGGGTCCTGTGGTTGGAGGTGGACTTATTTTTACGCTTCTTGAAAACAGGTTTGCGTTTTCTTCGACCGTTGGTACGGCAAGAGCACTGAAAGATGTTTTTCCAATCGATGGAGGTTCATACACCGACATCACCGGAATAAATGGGTCGCTATCGATAGGGTATCTTGTATATCCAAATACCTATACATCCTACTCCGATCCCAATATAAATCTGTATGCTGAACTCTTGGGATACAACTCATACTACCAAGTGAATGATGGATTTGACTATAGCGCGAATGCGTCAAGTGGGGAGTTGGTACTTTCTCTTGGACCACAAATAATTCTTAACTCTGTCGCAAGATTTGATCTTGCATATTCAATGCTGTTGAAGACAAATTTCTACCTGAAGCGCCCAAACTCACTGCTGTTCCGATTCGAATATAACTTTTACTAACTCCTACCCAAGCATTGCGTGTAGTTCTTGAATGCTGCGAACCGAAAGATCGGTACTCTTGAGTGACCGAACCGCACTGACGATGCTTGCCGCCGCTGAGAGCGTGGTGATGAACGGGACTTTATACGCCACCGCTGCCCAGCCGATCTCATACTCAGCAATACGCGAGATCTCTCCGCTCGGAGTATTGATCACTAATTTAACTTCGCCATTCTTAATGGCATCAACAACATTCGGGCGACCTTCAGAGACCTTGAGAATATTCTCGGCAGCAATGCCGTGCTCGAGTAAAAATTTCGTCGTGCCTCCTGTAGCGATGATATGAAAACCGAGCTCTGCAAGATCGCGGATGATCTCGGCTGTGCGTGGCTTTTTGTCGAGATCGCGGAGCGACACAAATATCTTGCCTTCGGTTGCGATCTTGATACCCGCTCCGAGATGTGATTTCAAAATTGCCTCGCCGAAATCTTTCCCGACACCCATTACTTCACCCGTCGAGCGCATTTCCGGTCCCAAGAACATCTTGACCTTTGGAAATTTATCGAACGGGAAAACCGACTCTTTGATAGAGACGTATGGCATAGCTTTCGTAAAATCTTTTACGCCAAGTTCTTTCAAGGTCTTGCCGATCATTACTCGCGCGGCGATCTTTGCAAGCGGGCGGCCCGTTGCTTTCGAAACGAACGGCGACGTGCGGCTTGCTCTCGGGTTCACCTCGAGCACATATACCGTCTCGCCTTTAACGGCGTACTGCACATTGATCAATCCAACGACATTCAATGCGTTTGCTAACTTGCGAGTGTAGTCAACAATTTTATTATAAACGGTTTCGCTCGCATCGTACGGGGGGATAACGCTCGATGAGTCACCAGAATGAATACCCGCTTCTTCGATGTGCTGCATCACCCCACCGATAATCACTTCGCCTGTCTGATCACGGACTGCATCGACATCAAACTCGTATGCATCTTCCAAAAATCTATCAATGAGCACTGGACGATCATTGCTCACACCTTTCGCATTTGCCATATACTCGGCTACTGCTTCGGGTCGGTAGCAGATCTCCATCGAGCGTCCGCCAAGAACATAGGATGGCCGTACAAGAACAGGATACCCGATCTTGTCAGCAACAGCAACCGCTTCGTCTTCTGTCGTTGCTGTGCCATAAGGGGGGCAAGGAATGCCGAGCTTATCTATCAATGCTCCAAATCGTTTTCTGTCTTCGGCAGTGTCTATGCTATCGGGGCTGGTGCCGAGAATCTTGACACCGGCGGCGTCGAGTTGATTTGCAAGTTTGAGCGGAGTTTGTCCACCGAAGGTAACGATGACTCCATATGGTTTTTCGAAATCAAGAATGTGCATCACATCCTCGAATGTGAGCGGCTCGAAATACAGTTTGTCGCACGTATCGTAATCGGTCGAGACGGTTTCTGGGTTGCAGTTGATCATGATCGTCTCAAAGCCCTCTTCCGAAAGAGCTTGTGCGGCGTGAACACAGCAATAATCAAACTCAATACCTTGCCCGATGCGATTCGGTCCGCCGCCAAGGATCACTACTTTCTTACGATCCGAGCGCGTCGACTCGTTCTCTTGTTCGTAGGTGGAATAATGATACGGAGTTTCGGCGGCAAACTCTGCGGCGCAAGTATCTACCGTTTTGAAGACCGGCACAAACCCGAGTCGTTTCCGCTCAGTGGTGACGTCTTCTTCACGAACGCCGAAAATATGAGCGATCTGTTTATCGCTGAATCCATCACGTTTTGCCTTATACAGCAGGTCAGGGGCTATTTTGAATGTGCGCATTAATGCAAATTTACGGAGATTATCAGCCGATCGAATCCAGATAGGCTTTTACGACGAAATTAAGGTGCAACAATTACTTTCGAAATGCCCGAATAAAATACCAAATGATGGGTGCAAAGACGAAAGCTATCAGCATTGGAAAAATAAGATAGCCAGAAAATGAGCTTTGTCCGTCAATAGCTTCGAAAGTCATAAAAATAATACCCAGAAAAGTCAGAGCGATACCAGTTTTTAGCAATCTGATCAAACGGGTTGCGAGTTGATATTGGCGAAGTGCATTTTCTTCGGTGATGGGAGTAGGGTAGTTAAAAAAATGAGGAAATTTATTGATGACGCTCAGGAGTATATAGATCGCACTGCCGATGATCGGGAGAAGGAGTATGCTGTCTTTGCTGCCGTATCCATCAACTTCGTTCTTAAAATTAAAATGTGTTGGTATTCTCTCGGGTAAGGTCGAATACTTCAGAAGTACGACAACCCATAATGAAATAATCCCCGCAACCGCAAGCGCTTCGAGCGTTCTATCGAAGCCTGTCGGCTCGATCGTTAATTTGGGTCGTGGGTTTGCTTTCATTTTTTATTTATGCTTGCAAGTTGCTCTCGAAGCTGTTCGAATCGCTCCGCGCCAATGGCTCGGGTGAGAGGCTCCTTCAGATAATTAAATAATCTAGTGTGTTCTGCTTTGCCGTTTGTACGTCCGCCTTCGCATTCATTTGCTTCAACATAAAGCATATCAAATGAATTGTCTTCTGTGTTATCTTCTGTCTCTGGGTAAAGTCTGATCGGGAAGAGATGACACGAGATCGGTTTTGCGTAACCCTCGATCTCTTTATTGATGTATGCACGCTGGATAGCACAGTGTGCGATATCGCCATCCCACATGACGAACACACATTCATTGCCGCCGACGGTTTCGATGCTGAACGTCCCATCACTATCGCGAAACCAAATACCTTTATCTTCGATAACATCAATGGCAACTTGGGGTAAATAATGCTTGACCAGCGGATATATCTGTTCGAGAATATCGATCTCTTGCGGCAAGATCGGTGCGCCGATAGCTCCGGGTATTGTACAGCAGGCTCCTTTGCATATATTCAGATCGCATGCAAACTCGGCTGTCGCAATATCACGATCAACCTGCAAAATGGCATCCTGCGGATAGATCGGTAGCTCAAGTTCGAAGGAATGTGGTGTCATTGTTTAAAAGTGTCTCTGCTCAACAATAGTTGGAGGTTGCAGGGTTCAATCTACGAAAATGACATGAGCGACTATTTGTAGTATTGTACTTCAGTTTATGAGCAATTCTCATCTTCGTTAGGTCAATAATAAATCTTTTTAAAAAAAATTGAAACAATTTCCTTAGTTTATGCTTATATTACATACCTATGGCGATTGACTTTCGAACCAGATTTGCCGAATGGCTTGAGCAATTTCTTGATCATCTACAGCATCAACGTGCTGCAAGTGGTGGGACACTTGAGACCTATAGAGCCGACCTCGAAGAATTTTCCAACATCTTGGACGCTGAACGTCTTACCCTCGAAGGCACACACGACGATCTGGGTGTCATACGAATCTATCTCACAGCATTATCCGAACGTAAAACCCGTGAAGGGAAGCCTGTTGCGCGGGCTTCGATCTCGCGCAAACTTTCGACACTACGCTCAATGCTACGCTTTTTAGTAAATCAGGGTATCTTTGAAGTGAATGCCGCACGGTTAGTGCGCTCGCCAAAAGGTGAGCGGAGACTGCCGACGGTTGTCTCTGAGCGCGTCGCGGCGCAAGCACTTGACGCACCAGATAAATCTACGGTTGACGGGCTTCGCGATGCGGCCATGCTCGAAATACTATATTCAAGTGGTCTTCGCCGCGCCGAACTTGCTGGCATAGATATTGCTGATATAGATCAACAAGGTGGCACAGTTCGCGTGATGGGAAAAGGACAAAAGATCAGGATCGTCCCGGTAGGCGGAAAAGCGTTGGAAGCGGTCGGGCATTACTTAGGTCGCCGTAGCGAGATCAGCGAGAGCCCAGATCCTAAAGCGTTGTTCTTGCTTGCCAACGGAAAACGAATGACTGCCGGAATGGTGTATCACGTTGTAAGAAAATATTTTAATGTCAGCGGCGAACAATCAAGATCGCATCCGCACATGCTCAGACACTCGTGCGCTACTCATCTTCTCGATCATGGCGCGGAAATTCGAGCCGTTCAGGAAGTCTTGGGGCACTCATCACTGAGGACGACACAGCGATACACCCATCTAACAATAGACGGTTTGAAACAAAGCTACGATGCGGCGCATCCGCGTAGTGGCGAAGAATAATTTTTGTTTTGATGTATTTGTGAATAAATATAGGAGAAATATATAATGAAGATCCAAATTGCAAACCGTCACGAGACTGCTCACCCACAGGTAAAAGCATTTATCGAAACAGAGCTTGAGAATCTTGCTACACGATATGAGATCATCGGAGCAGATGTTATTTTAGATCACGAAGGACACTCCATTCCACAGGTGATAGCCGAGATCAACTTAAAAGTAAAAGGAGGAATGTTGATCGCCAAAGAAAAATCGGAAAAAGTTGAGAAGTCGATCGACTTGGCAGTCCGCTCACTTGAGAAGCAACTCCAAAAACACAAAGAGACTCATTTTGCCTCGCAAGAACTTCGACGAACAAGCGCCAAATTAAAGGGCACTGAAGTTGTTGATATCGGTGATGAGACTGAGATCGAAGTATTATAAAATTATAGTAAATAAAAAGGCGGCTAACAGCCGCCTTTTTTATGTATAGAAATTAGACTCTTGATGTTTGCAGATCGAAAAAATAGTTAGGCTGCCAGAGCTGCCGCTCTCATTTCATTTTCTCGTCTGACGATCTGTTCGAGTTGATTGATAAACCAAGGGTCGATCTTTGTGATGGCATGAATCTCAGCATTGGTCATCGAGAGTTTGATCGCATATCGAACGGTGAAGATCATATCAGAGCGACGAAGACTCAGGCGTTCTTTCACGATTTGTAGTGTATGTTCGCGCTCGGCTTCGTTCATCTCATCAATTTCAAATTCGTCTTTGCCATCGGCTCCGAAGCCGTAACGACCTTGCTCGAGCGAGCGGATCGCTTTTTGAAAAGCTTCTTTGAAGGTGCGCCCAAAAGACATTACTTCGCCGACCGATTTCATTTGTACACCAAGCTGTGAACTGGGTGCGCCGATACCTTTGAACTTCTCGAAATCCCAACGCGGTATTTTAACGACAACATAATCTATCGTTGGCTCGAATGATGCAGGTGTTGTTTTGGTAATGTCGTTCGGAATTTCATCAAGGGTATAACCCACAGCGAGTTTGGCAGCAATTTTTGCGATCGGGAAGCCCGTTGCCTTTGAAGCCAGTGCTGATGAGCGCGATACACGCGGATTCATTTCGATAACCAGTATTCTGCCGTCAGCAGGGTTGACCGCAAATTGGATATTTGAACCTCCTGTTTCGACACCGATAGCGCGGATGATCTTGATCGAAGCATCACGCATTTTTTGATATTCTTTATCGGTCAGTGTTTGTGCCGGGGCGCAGGTGATCGAGTCGCCGGTATGCACACCCATTGGGTCGAAGTTTTCGATCGAGCAGATGATCACGACGTTATCAGCTAAGTCGCGCATAACCTCAAGCTCAAATTCTTTCCAACCCAGTACCGATTCTTCGACTAATACTTGAGTAACAGGCGATGCGTCTAATCCTTTTTGTACGACTTCTCGAAATTCTTCAAGATTATAGGCAATACCGCCACCGGTACCGCCGAGTGTGAAGCTTGGGCGAATAATAGCAGGGAAGCCGACCATTTCTATCAGTTCAATTGCTTCCTCAACCGATTTGACAAATCCGCCACGAGCCATTTCAAGGCCGATCGAGGTCATGGTTGCCAAAAATTCTTCGCGGTCTTCAGCTTTATTAATAGCTTCGGGTTTTGCACCGATCAGCTCGACGTTATATTTAGTGAGCGTACCGCGCTTATGCAGAGACATCGCGGCATTGAGTGCTGTCTGGCCGCCCATCGTCGGTAAGATGGCGTCAGGGCGCTCCTTAGCGATGATAGCCTCGATATATTCGGGGGTGATCGGCTCGATGTAGGTTGCATCAGCCATTTCCGGGTCGGTCATGATCGTCGCCGGATTTGAATTCACCAAAATAACTCGATACCCTTCCTCACGAAGCACTTTACAGGCTTGGGCACCAGAATAGTCGAATTCACAGCCCTGACCAATAACAATAGGTCCGGAGCCGATGATCAATATAGATTTTATATCAGTACGTTTAGGCATAGTTTTACAAAAATACGGAGAAAATTGGCAATGTGATCTGAATCAAATCCTGTGACCTAAAAGTGTATAGCATATTTTATTGATTTTCTTTCATATTTATTGGAATCTCAACAATTTTCTTTTTGTGCAGAATGATATGCTTAACAAAAATGTAACAATGATGGGATAGACCGTATTTTTCCATCAATAGTCCCAACTATCATCCTTCTATGAGATTATAATGAACTGTGGCACCATTATTGTTGCAGGTTTAGTACAAACAGAAGGAGTTTATATGAGAAAATATTTTGTATTTCTATTATTTGTGTTTAGCGGAGTTGCTGTTAACGAAGCAAATGCGCAAGTTGGTATTAATCCGGTTTTCGGAATTAATTTCTTTAGCATTTCGAAAGACCCACCTGGTACGAATTCAGAAGCCGGTGTTGGTTATAATATCGGTGCTAATATCCGTTCTGAAAATGGACAATTCTATTTTCAACCTGGGATATTTTTTCAACATCAAGGATTTGGTTTGAACATTGACACCGCAGCACAAACCTACTCTGCAAATGTGAATATGAATTCTATCAGGATCCCACTTCTTGTTGGGTTGAAGTTGTTGCCCTCGCTTCCATTGAATGTAATTAATGTAAACATTCACGGTGGCGTGGCGCCAACCTTCTTGCTATCAGCAATTGATAATAACACCGGTGCCGATGTCACCAGCCAATATAATGCTGTTGGGCTTGGTGGTGTCTTAGGTGTGGGCGTGGAAGTATTCTTTGTTACGCTCGATCTGGACTATCAATACGGCTTTCTTAACTTCTATAATCAGGATAAAGTACCTTCGACATCAACAGGGTATGATGCTAAGCCAACATCGATATATATCAACCTCGGTGTGAAGTTCGGGATGTAAAACACTGTATTCGCAACTGATTTAAAAGAGGGAGCAGATGATGCTCCCTCTTTATATGTAAAATTTGTAATTAGAACACGGATCGAGATTATGATAGAATTTCTCGCTGATCAATCAAGCGGACTCTCGAGATACATCTTCTCCGCAACATCAAGAGACACACCTTCATCGCTTCTCGATTGCAATGTTTTAATGCCGGTTATTGGATTTGCATCCTCGACAGGTGAATCGCTCGAAGCCAATACTGATATGCCTGCATCAAAAAGCGACTTCCACCGATACGCATCTTTCATTCGCTCAGCGCCGAGACGCGAAATTGCCCACTGATGATCGCTCGGGTAAAACTGTGGTTGGATGATAGCCCAGACGTTTAACTGTTGATACCGTACGAGATCTTTTTCACGGACGATCTGTGCATGCTCAATTCTAAAAATAGTTTTTTCTGAAGTACTCGCTTGTTGCTTAACTTTCTCGATCAGATCAAGCGCTCGCGAGTTTGCGGCATCGCCTATCGCATGAATTGCGATCTGTAACCCTTGCTCAGCGGCGAGCGACATTAATTCTATTGCATCTGAATCTTCGGTCAATCGTAAACCATAATTATTTGGATCATCACTGTATGGCTCGAACAAATGCGCGCCGCGTGAACCAAGTGCGCCATCGAGATACAGTTTAATACCAACAAGTTTTAGATTCTTGTGAGGTGAATCATCAAATACTTCATCTTTTAATTTTTTAAGAAACAATGTTCTTCCACTTGGCTTTGACATATCGAGAAATACCGACGAGCGAAGAAGATCATCACCTTGCTCTTTATATAATTCTTTATAAGGCTCCCAATGCTCCGCGGGAATCCCCATATCGTGAACGCCGATATGATGTTTTGCGAACTCTTGTAGGCCTGCAAGCAATGTTCGCTTTATGATGAGAGAATTCTCTTGTGGCATTGCATCATAGATCAACTGCATTGCATCGTCAAGAATAATACCGGTTAGTTCACCAGAAGCTGAGCGTAAAATATCACCACCTGAAGGGATGGGAGTGTCGAGAGAAATATTTGCAAGTTCAAGTGCCTTGCTGTTGCACCAGATTGCATGACCGTCAATGCGAATTAGAACGATCGGGATAGAAGTTGAAACCGCATCAAGCGATTCGCAAGTCGGGAAATATTTTTCCTGCCATTTGTTTTGGTCCCAACCACGTGCGACGAGCCATTCCGCTGGTTGCAGTTTCGTGAGAATAGGTCGGATAACAGCCAGCACTTCATCGATGCTTTGGGTGCGATCGAGTTTCGGATGAAGCGATTTATAGCCTGTTCCATACACGTGGGCATGGTGGTCGATATATAAAGTTTTTGTCATTGCATCACAAAACACGTAGCTTTGTAGAAAGTTAATCAGATTTTTTCGAATGAAAGCAAACATATTACGCCCCGGCGATACGATCGCCCTCATCGCTCCGGCAAGCACACCACAATTTAAAGCGAAGATCACAAAAAGCGTCGCTTATTTTGAAAAGCTTGGCTGTCGGGTTGTGCTCGGCAAAAACATTGAAAAACAAAACGGCTATCTTGCCGGCAGTGATGCTCAGCGGCTTGCTGATCTGCATTCAGTTATTAAGAACAAACAAGTCAAGGCAATATTTATGCTGCGTGGCGGATATGGGACTATCCGCTTGTTGAATGATCTTGATTATAACTTGATCGCCAAAAATCCGAAAATATTTGTCGGCTATAGCGACGCAACCACACTTTTTAATGCGATCTATAAAAAGACCGGACTACAGTCCTGTTTTTATGGACCAATGCCCGGCGTTGATATTTGGAATGGCTTCGATCCGTTTGCTGAGGAATGTATGTGGCGAATGATCTCATCGGATAAACCATTCGGCGAATTGCCTTCGGATAAAGGCGAGATCAAACAACTCTACGGAAAGAGATCGACTGAAGTCAAAGGCAGAATGATCGGCGGAAACCTTACCGTTTTTTCATCACTGATGGGGACGCCATATCTTACTTCACTTCGCGATAAAATACTTTTGTTTGAAGATGTGAATGAACATCCATATAGAATTGATCGCTATCTCGCCCAGCTTAAAGCCTCGGGTGCATTGAGCCAAGCAAAGGCTATACTTCTGGGGCAATTTTCCGATTGCGAAGACAAGCCGCCGACTCTCACGACAGATGAAGTGTTTAAAGATTATCTCTCAAAACTTGCTGTACCCGTACTTTCGAATCTCCCGTTCGGGCATATCTCGCGACAATGGACAGTGCCATTGGGGGCAAAGATGAAGATCGAGAATGCGAAAGTATCAGTGATCGAAAGCGTGTTGGGTAAATAGTGTTTTGAGTATATAAAAAAAGCGCCGCTATTATAGCGGCGCTTTTTTTTGAGAGTGATTTACTCTATTATGCTTTTTCTTCTTCAGCGGCTGGCGTTTCAGTTGCTGCGTCAGTCGGTGCTTCAGCAGTCGGTTCGACTGATGAAGTTTCCGGGAGAGGTTCTCCGTCGGTTACCGGTACTACCGGCACTGAATGATTGAGCTCTTCCGGGAATTCGAATGTGCCGATATGTTCTGAAGCATCTCCTGATGTTTCAGCGACAGCATCATCACCGGTCGAAGCGACTTTCTTTTTGCCGCGTGGTGCGCTCTTTTTGCTGGTTTCTTCGAGTGTCTCTTTGCCAACAGGATGCTTTGCGTTGTATTCATCAACGATCTCGCGATCCTGTCCTTTGAGCCATTCGGTAGCCGAGAGAACGATCTTCTTGTTCTCTGCATCGAACTCGATCACACGAAGATTGAGTGTCTCATCCAACTTGAACGATTCACCAATATTCTTGACCGAATGGAATGCAAGCTGTGAAGCTGGTACGAAACCATCAATGCCACCAGGAAGCTCGACAACCACACCCTTATCAAGGAAGCGGATGATCTTACCTGCGGCATCGGTGCCTTCGCTATAAGCTTCGGAAAGTGTTTCCCACGGATTATCTTTCACCTGTTTATGTCCAAGTGCGATACGACGGTTTTCACTGTCGAATCCGAGGATCATCACATCAATTTCATCACCCTTCTTGAGAAGTTCGCCTGGATGGCGGATCTTCTTTGTCCAAGAGAGATCACCGATATGCACAAGACCGTCAACACCTGGCTCGAGCTCGACGAATGCGCCGAAGTTCGTGAGGTTGCGAACGATACCTTTATGCACAGATCCGATCGGGTACTTTTCAAGGAACTTGGTCCAAGGATCAGGCTCCAACTGTTTGACACCGAGTGAGATCTTTTTCGAATCTTGATCGATCGAGAGGATAGCCGCTTCAACTTCCTGACCGATCGCGAAGATCTGTGAAGGATGTTTGACGTGCTGAGTCCAGCTCATTTCGCTGACGTGGATGAGTCCTTCGATGCCTTTCTCGATCTCGAGGAATGCACCGTAGTCGGTCATCGAAACGATCTTGCCGGTCACGTGCTGACCAACAGCATAACGCTGTTCGATCTCTGCCCATGGATGTGGCAAGAGCTGTTTCATACCGAGTGAAATACGCTTCTTGTTTTCGTCGTAATCGAGTACAACGACGTTGACCGTCTGGTCGAGCTTAACAACTTCAGATGGATGCGATACACGACCCCATGAGAGATCGGTGATATGCACCAAACCATCGACGCCGCCGAGATCGATAAACGCACCGAAATCGGTAATAGCTTTGACGGTACCTTCGAGTACCTGACCACGTTCGAGAGTCTCGACGACTTTCGCACGTTGATCATTGAGGGTATCTTCGAGCAATACTTTATGAGAAACGACAACGTTTTCGCTCGGATGATTGATCTTCACGACGCGAACGTCCATTGTCTGACCGAGGTATGCGTCGAAATCACGGACAGGTTTGATATCGATCTGCGAACCTGGCATAAATGCTTCGATTCCCAAAAGATCAACAACCAAACCGCCTTTGATACGACGGATACACTTGACTTGTAAGATTTCGCCGGTCTTTGCGGCTTCTCCGACACGTTCCCATACACGGATGAAGTTAGCGCGTTTGTGGCTGAGTTGTAATCTGCCTTCGCGATCTTCAACTGCTTCGACGAGTACTTCGACTTCATCACCGACATTAATGTTCGGGAGCATCGAGAACTCGGAGCGAGGAATGATGCCTTCGGACTTAAAGCCGATATCGACAGCAACTTCACTTGCAGTAACGGTAACTACACGACCTTTGACAACTTGGTCAGCCTTGAGGGCGCTGAACGTCTGGTCATAGAGCTTGGTCATTTCATCACGCTCACCGGCGCTATATCCCGAACCAAGTTTGCTCTGCGGATCAATGATGCTCATATTCCCTTTAGAACTGCCTGTTGAAGCAGGAGTTGTATGGTTGGTGTGTTTTTTTTCTTTTGGTGAGGCTGGGGTTGCCGGGGCGACTGGTGCAGATGCTTTCGCAGGTGCTGCGGTTGTCGGTGCTATAGGAGTCGTTGCTACTGGTGTGGCTGAGGGGGTTGGCTCTGCCACTTCTGCGACATGCGCTGTCACGGGCGACACGGTTTCGTTTTGTTCTGACATTATCAATTCATCGGCAGATGGTGTTACAAACCCTGAGCAGCTTCCGCGCCGATAATCCGGATGCAGCAGGGACTGAAATACCCCTATTTTTTAGGGGCAAACGTAACAATTTGCCACTATGGAAGGTTCGGAGAGAGCGGCTAAGCTTAAAATGTCTTTATTCTTTGAATAAAATGCTCCGACGTCGTGTTATACCGTGCTCAGTGGATATTGTGATGACATCGGAAACTACTCAATATAATCGCAGCCGTTTTATACATCTCTTCGCAGTGTTCACGGCTTGTTGCACGTTATTTCTCATCTTTATGGGTGCGCTCGTCAAGAGCCACGAAGCAGGGCTTTCAGTGCCCGACTGGCCCAACACTTATGGTCAGTTTATGTTTACTTTTCCGATCGATCTCTGGCGGGCAAATATTTTTTATGAGCATTCGCACCGACTTGTGGCTTCGTTCGTAGGCTTTCTGATCCTGGTTCAAGCAATAGTGCTTCAATTCAAAGAAACCCGCTCGTGGGTTAAACGTCTTGGTTGGTGGGCACTTGGCGCAGTAATAGCCCAGGGTGTTCTTGGCGGCTTAACGGTTATTTTCTTGTTGCCGACCTGGATCTCGACTTCCCACGCTGCGCTTGCCCAGATCACACTCTGTCTCGCAACCGCGATCGCACTTGTGACTTCTCGAAAGTGGAATGACAATACTGAGCATCAAACAGAAGTGGGCACCTCGCTCAGATCGTTTTCGAAATGGGCTGTCGCCGCGATCTTTTTGCAATTGATACTCGGTGCAGTGATGCGACACGAAGAAGCCGGGCTTGCGATACCGACCTATCCATTTGCAAATGGAAATCTGCTCCCGAGTTTTACATCGCTCGGAGTGATCCTGAACTTCGCGCATCGTTGGTGGGCTATTGTTGTGGCAATACTTATTTTTACGCTGAACATCAAAACACTTCGCAACTACAAGAGCGAACGATCATTCCGTACGCCTGCACTGATGGGAATGTTCTTGGTGTTAGTGCAGATCACATTAGGTGCGATCACGATCTGGACAGCAAAAGAGCCGAACTGGACTTCGCTTCACGTTGTAAACGGTGCAGCTGTATTGATGACGGAGTTTATTCTTGCCGTCAGAGTGCATCACCACCTTCGCGCAACTGATGCCAGATTGTCGCAAACAACAAGCCGAGTGGTAGTTTCGGAAGCAAGTTAAATTATGGAGCAAACCCTCACATCGCCGAAAATGACGACTCCCGAGCTGAAACAGCTTGCGAGAGATTATTACGATCTCTCAAAGCCGGGTATCGGATTTTACGCGCTCATTACCACCTTTACCTCGTTTTGGCTTGCATCGGGACATGATTTTAATTTCGTGTTGTTTCTCCATACGATGCTCGGCACTGCGCTTGTCACAGCCGGTGGCGGGGCATTGAATCAGGTAATGGAGATTCCGCTTGATGCGCTTATGCGTCGCACCGAAAAACGACCGTTGCCAACAGGACGCATCTCGAAAACCTCCGGGCTTGTTTTTGGTGTACTTACTTCAATAATCGGATCGCTGTATTTATTGCTTGCCGTTAATAGCTTGTCGGCAATACTGGCAATTGCGACGCTTGTCGGATATTTGTTTATCTATACTCCGATGAAACGCTCGACATCTTATGCCACCGTTGTCGGTGCTTTCCCCGGAGCAGTACCGATCTTAATTGGTTGGGCGGCAGTTCGGAACAGTATTGATATTGGAGGCTGGACGCTGTTTGCGATCTTATTTTTATGGCAGATACCACACTTCTTGGCAATTGCCTGGATGTATCGCAAAGATTACGAGCGCGCCGGGTTACCGATGCTGACCGTGATCGAGCCCGAAGGGATTTCGGCGGCGCATCAGTCAATTATTTATCTTGTTGCCTTGCTTCCGATCAGCTTGTTGCCAACCAAACTTGGTATGACGGGAAATATTTATTTCATCGTTGCGCTGATACTCGGTATAGGCTTTCTCGGTAGCGCTGTGTATGTAGTGTTTAAACGAACCAACTCGGCGGCTCGGGTTTTGCTGATCGCCTCAATTCTCTATTTGCCGATCTTGCTTGGGTTAATGATCTTGGATGCTCAATAAATAAGAAATATATTATGGAAATGAACGCATCAACTGTTCGGACATCAGTCAACACAAGTGGACCAAATCAGAAGCTGCTTTGGAAACTGCTGATCGCTATTGCGACGATGCTCACTATTGCAGTAGTGTATATTATTGTTTACCCGAATTTATAAAAAACTATGCTCGGCTTATTATACGAACGCGCAAATCTTTACGACACCACCCACGATGGGAAGGAGCTTGTCAACTCCAAGCGATTTGCGTTTATGCTTTATATCGGGCTGACGATAATGCTCTTTGCCGGATTGTTTGGCGGGTACTTTGTGCTACGCGGCAACAATGATATCTGGCCTCCGCTCGGGACACCGGAAATGACCGTACTGAAGATGTTGCCATCAATTGTGTTGATGCTCGCCTCGATCTTCGTTCTGCTAAGCGCACGTAAAGAAATGCGAGCCAACCAACTCAGTGGTTATCGTTTAAAGGTGACGATCGGCCTTCTGATCTCAGTGCTGTTTGTTTTTGCGATGGCTCTTGAATGGTGGCGATTAATTGCAGGCGGTGTTGGGCTCAGTAGTGTGTTCGGCGGAATGTATTTTATCGTAACCGGAGTCTTCGCACTACATTTTATCGGCGGCTTATACGGCTTAGTGCATACTCTCAGAAAAGCGCGCACCGTGCCATTCACCACACCCCAACTCGTAGGGTTCAACAACACCCTCTCATTCTATTATTTAATGCTACTCCTCTGGGTGAGTATTGTACTGTTGATCTATATAAATAGTTAATGTTGATAGAGGCATCGTAAAAAATCCGCACATTTTTTTTGCTAAACACTAATGCTTAAATACTTGATATTGTTTGTCTTGTTTGCGCAACAGGTTAGCGCGCAAATCTTTGTGTCAAGTTATGACCGACAAATTCCCTTCTATTTTTGCAAAGGGACACCGCAATTTGATCATTTAAATGTAGAATATTCTGTTGCTAACCTGAGCAAACCATACAAATCTATTAAAATTGATTCATTAATATTGTTGGGTGATACTTCCATTTTTAAATATCACCGTAATCCGAATAATCCTAAAGACAGTTTTACGCTGGGGTTTGGTCTTATAGCGAATATCAATTATCGCCCTAAGAAAATAGGAAATGATACTCTTCGGGTCAGGGCATATTACTTGGGGACGTATGCCGAAGGGAGGATTATTGTTCATTCTGCAGAAAGTCCTCTCATAGCTTTCTATGGTATAACGACGGTATTAGATACAATTTTCCCTGGTGCCTATACAGGATTTTCCAACGAAGTTCTGATGACCGATACTTTACATGATGAAATTGGTGGTCTGGGACAGATGGATACTCCTTATACCTATGGTGTAGATAACCGTTCGATATATGTGGTATCATGTGGCGGTGAAACCATTGACTCATTTTATACCGTGGGAGATTTTAGTGAAATTCAAATTAAAAATATTCCTTCAACCCCTTATAAAATGAGCGACAGTGAGATACTGGAAATGCCGATAATTCTCATTCCGAAGGTGGTAGGCTCATTCCCGCATTATTTTGTTATGCATACAACGAGTGGAAAGTATCTCGTTTGGAGTTTTGAATATAAGGTTTTTGGTGATGTCAACGTTAAAGAAGAGCATGCCTCCAATGTAACTTCAGTGCTCAAGTTGCAACCAAATCCCGCCACAAATTGGTGTAAGATCTTGCTTGAAACACACCAAGTAGAACAGACCGAAATTTCGATCTTTGATGCTGTAGGACGAATGGTGATGCCAATATATAATGGGATCATCCCAATTCTCTCGTCCGATTTCTCGGTAGATCTTTCGAGTCTCTCCAATGGGACGTATTATGTTGTTTCAAAAAGCAATAGTACAACCAGAACGGCAAAACTTATCATTGCCAGATAGAATACAAAAGTGTGAGTAAGGATTAAAAATACCTATACCACAATCGCGTGCACTTTCCCTCAGAGGATTCCTCACCGTCGCTACGCTCAGGTTCGGAATGACAAAGTACGTGAAGGATGGATCAGGAAGAGGGTAAATACTATTTTCCAATCCTGAGGTGACTCCGCCGAAAATTGCTTATTTTTACAGATACTCTTTCATCGAAAGGATATTATATGAGCATGCAACTTCGTAACCTCGCCCTTGTCGGTCATGCGGCAAGCGGAAAAACGACTCTCGCCGAAAGTATTTTGTTTGTTGGCGGTGCCACAAAGCGGCGCGGCACCATCGCTGAAGGCAACACCACCAGCGATTATCATCCCGACGAGATAGCCCGAAAACATTCGATCAATACCTCACTACTGAGTTTTCAGTCAAGTGGCATCAAAGTCAATATCCTTGACACCCCAGGTTATAGCGACTTTACCGGTGAAGTCCGCTCGGCACTGCACGTTGCTGATACGGCGCTGATCTGTGTGAGTGCTGTCGGCGGTGTCGAGATCGGTACCGATCAAGCATGGGATTTTTGTACTCACGATCAGAACTCGATCATCTTCGTAGTAAATAAACTTGACTCGCCCGAAGCACATTGGGATGATCTGGTCGAAGAAATGAAAAATCATTTTGGTCACGAAGTGGTCGTGGTACAATTTCCGTACAAGAGTGGCGCGGGCTTCAGCAAGATCATCGACGTGATGAAGATGAAGATGTTGAATTTCAGGACCGATGGTTCAGGGGCATATACCGAAGAAGTCATCCCGACAGATGTGAAAGAAAAAGCCGATCAATTACATAAAGAGTTGGTCGAGATCGTTGCCGAAAGCGATGACACTCTGATGGAAGAGTTTTTCTCGAATGATGGCTCGCTGACTGAAGAGCATTTCTCGGGCGGCATCCACGAATCATTAGCCCATCGCAAACTTTTCCCGATCCTTTGCGCATCCGGCGAGCAAAACATCGGCGTGAAACGAGTATTGGAGTTTATCACAACCAATGCCCCAGCACCTGAAGATCACATTGCCGATGTATACGGTATCAATCCAGAAACATCGAAAGACGTCAGCCTCAATGATGCACCAAAAGACGCGACAACGCTCTTCGTGTTCAAGACCTTGAGCGAGGCTCACCTTGGCGATCTCTCGTTCTTTCGTGTTTTTCACGGTGAGTTGCATCATGGTCAAGACCTGATGAATGTCTCGAACGGCAAGACCGAGCGCGTGATGCAATGTTATACCATGTGCGGCAAAAATCGCACCGAAGTACAACATATAGGTCTCGGAGATATTGCCGCCGCCGTGAAGCTCAAAGATACTCACACAAATAATACACTTTCATCGAAGTCGTTTCCGGTGGTGCTGAAGCCGATCGTTTTCCCGGAGCCGGTTATTACGAATAGTGTTAAAGCAAAAAATAAAGGTGATGAAGAAAAGATCGCCATTGGGCTTCACGCACTGCACGAAGAAGACCCAAGTTTTATTGTCAGGCAGGACTCGGAGCTGGTGCAAACGCTGATAGAAGGTCAAGGCGAATTGCATCTTGATATTGCGATCAAGCGTTTAAAGGAGCGATACAAGATCGATGTTGATATTGTTGAACCGCGAATCCCATATCGCGAAACAGTACGAGGAAATGCCGATATGCGCTATCGCCACAAAAAGCAATCGGGTGGCTCGGGGCAGTTCGGCGAAGTTGCTCTGAAGGTTGAGCCCCAATCACGAGGTGAAGGCTACGCGTTTGAAGATGCAATTGTCGGTGGGGCAATTTCTCACCGCTTTATTCCGGCAGTTGATAAAGGCATTCACGAGTTGTTGCTTCGCGGGCCGTTGGCAGGTTGTCCGGTCGTGGATGTGAAAGTAACGCTCTATGACGGCAAGGAACATGCTGTTGATTCAAATGAAAATGCTTTTAAGACCGCAGGTAGGATCGCGTTTAAAGAAGCATTCCTGCTAGCAAAGCCAACACTACTCGAACCCGTGTATGATGTCGAGATCACTGTGCCCGAAGACCACATGGGCGACGTACTTGGCGATATTTCGTCGCGTCGCGGCAAAGTACAGGGGATGGAAACCAAAGGATCTTTCGAGCAAGTCAAAGCAAAAGTACCGCTTGCTGAGTTGTATCATTATGCAACCCGGCTACGGTCATTGACACAAGGCAAAGGCTCGCATCGCCAACGTTTCAGCCACTACGAAGAAGCCCCTAAGGACTTTGCAGATAAGGTGATTAGCGCATATTCACTACATCGTTCGGGCGAAGAAGAATAATATTTATAGTGTAATATGGAATCATTGTTTGGAACAATCGTTGCTACACTTGCTACGAGTGTTTCATTAGGTATTGACACGGGATGTTTTTAGTGCCGTTTATTCAAACAGCACCTTAATACTTGACACATAAGGACTAAAGATCAAACTACCGTCACGGGGAGTGTTGATAATTTAGAAAAAATTTAACTGCTGATACTGACTCGTCACGGGGTCTGGTTATGGCAGAATCTCACAAGGTACGCATCGGGATTGCCCCCTCTGGTGTGGAATGACATACAACTGGATATCAAAGATTGTACGGAATAATTTCTGTGCAGTCGGAGCATTATTGCTCCCACTTTTTCTTACAAGTTCGTTACAAGCACAGCAATCGGATAATGCGATCGCTCCGAATGCTTGCTACAACATGATGAATGTTGCTGTAGGAGCGACGTCCGATCATCAGGTCGTTGCAAAGAACGAAACTTCTGCCAATATTACGATCTCCTCGGTCGGGCTTGTCTGCGGTACGACCAATTTCCAATTTTCACTTCGTGTTACTCTCCCGATCATTTTGAAAGTCGGGGAACAGATGGTTCTCGGTGTGGTTAGTTATTCTCCGTTTAAGGCAAATGAGAATTATGTTGGTTATTTAATGATCAACCACAGTCCGAAGTTACATTCCGAAGATGGCGAAGTCCGAATTCACGGAACAAGCATTGTTGATTCCTCACTATTGATACCGTGCCTTACGGGTACGTTCGACTCAGCAGTATTTGGTCCGGTCATTTATCAAGGCTCAGTCGTTCGGACATTATCAGTGAAGAATAATCGTGACGAAGCGAAAGTACTTCGTTGTATTGATTTTACCGTCGGCGATAGAGAAGCTTTTGCGAGCGTAGGGAATGTGTTTCCCATGACCATTCCGCCTCATGAAATGCGTGAGATCAAGATCGCCTTTAACCCAAATATCGGCAGGGGAGATAGTTCGAATATCTTTATCTCACGAGTATTGCTCGAATCAATGGACCCCAATGACGGCTGCAATCCTGACTTTCAGATGAATGGTGTTGGTGTAGCGAATATTTCGGGCAACGAAACAATGCTACTCGATGATACGACGAGGATATTGGCGATGAGCGATCCTGGGTTGAAGTCGGTACATAGTTTCACTTGGAAGAATAATGGAAATACGGCGATCACGATTACAAAAGCTTCTGTGACCCACGGGACAGAAGGAATAGGAGTGGTTACATTTGGCGGCAAAGAACTTCCTTTTACTATAGAGCCAGGCGAAAGCTTCTCAGTACAAATGGGATATGCTGCACAGGATATGGTTGTGCATTATGATAAACTTGTTCTTTCTACGAATAACAATAAAACTTTTTCATACGATCTTCAGGCATTGCGCACCCCGTCTTCGTCGGTGCACACGACAAATGATAATACTGAGGCTTCGTTGTCGATCAGTCCGAACCCTTCGAGTGGTGCGGTAAAGATCACTATGGCATCGGATTTTATCGGAGAAATAGCGATCTATACGATCGATGGCAAGCTTATAGCTTCACAAAAAAATACAAATTCTTGGCTTTGGGGAGCAACTTCAGGAAATAATGGACGTATATCAAATCAGGAATATATTGTTCGCGCCACCGGACAAAACTCTCACGGGCAGAAGCTCACTCGAGCAGAGAAATTAATTCTGTTGGCACATTAATAAGTTTGGGCTGTTTAACACTATTGTTGTATGGGTTAGTGATTAGTGTAACAGCTTGAAGGCGCAGGCTTCTCTTTTTGGGGGAGCCTGCGGTTTTTTTTTGGTTTTTTTCGGTTCGCACTTCCGAGGGCTAATAGTTGTTAATACGAGTCTAATGCTATTACCATGACCACTACTTCAAAACGTTCTAATCGTCTGCTTTGGGCAGCACTTGCCTTTGCATTGCTCGGCATCGGCATCTTTGCTCTCAATGACTGGTTGCACTCACAAGAGCTGAAAACACCAACCCGTGAACTTCCAAGCTATGGTGCTATCCCGCCGTTCGTGCTGACAACTCAGGATAACACACCGTTTGGTCTCGATCAACTCAAAGGGAAGATATGGGTTGCCGATCTCATCTTTACAAATTGCTCCGGTACCTGCCCGATGCTCAGTACTCGGATGGCAGGTATCCAAGAATCCCTTGCCAAGACGGGAACAGCGGTTCAACTCGTCAGTATCAGTGTCGATCCGAACACCGATACCCCCGAAGTACTAAAAGAATATGCAAAGCATTATCATGCTGACCCGAAACGGTGGACGTTCCTCACAGGCAAAGTGGCGACGATCTTTACGATCGCGAAAAATGGATTCCATTTAACGCTTGATTCTGCCCATGCCGATGTTCATGAACCCATCACCCATAGCGAACGCTTGGTGCTGATCGATAAAACTGGGAATATCCGAGGTTATTATAACGGTACGGAAGAAGACTCGCAGTCAAAACTTCTTACCGACATCGGTGATCTGATGAGAGGTGAAAAAGCAAAATGACCGTTTATGATCTGCCAATAGTAAATGCGACGCTCAATGCAACGGCAACAGTATTGCTGTTGGTGGCTCGAAAAAAAATTAAAAACCGTGAGATCGAAAGTCACAAAAAAATAATGATCGCGGCATTTATTGTCTCGATCTTGTTTTTAATTTGTTACGTGATCTATCATGCAAATGTGCTCAGTGTACCGTTCGTCAAGCCCGAGTGGTTCAGGCCGATCTATCTTACGCTCTTGGTGACCCATGTTATTCTCGCGGTGACCGTGCCGGTATTTTCTGTTATGGCTCTGCGCCTTGGCTTAAAACGCGAAGATGCTAAACATCGGAAGATCGTAAAATACGCCTATCCGATCTGGCTCTATGTTTCTATCACTGGAGTCATTATTTATTTATTACTCTATCAGATCTTTCCTCAACCGATCGGATAAATTCCTATGAACGAGCATATCCATAAGGCTCCGCATGTCGAAAATACTCCACTTCCATTTGGAATGAAGTTGGTACTTCGTTCGCTGTGGCGGGGTTGGCGAAAACTTTGCCCGGTATGCGGAAAAGGGAAGATGTTTCGGACATTTTTTAATATGAATCCGACCTGCCCGAACTGCGGTGTGCGCTACGAACGCGAAACCGGCGAGTACGTTACTTCGATGTATATTAGCATCGTGATAACCGAAGTCTTATTCGTTATCTTTTATCTGATCTTGAATTATGTGTTCGAAGCCTCGGTGTGGCTGATGGTGGGTATCTTAGTGCCATTTAATGGGCTGTTTGTCGTGTGGTTTTATCCGCGCTCGAAAAGTCTGTGGGCCGCGGCACTCCATCTAATGGGGGGATTATATCAGGACCAGTAATTGTTGTGATCATTATGAAAAACTCGAAATACATTCTAACCGTTTGTTGTACGCTTGCGCTGATCTGCGTTGCATCTTCAGTTTTTGCACAATCTTGCCCCATGTGCAAAGAGGCAATGAGCAGCGCGGGGAAAAAACTTTCGGACGGTTTTTATTATAGTATTATCAGTTTGGCGTTCTTGCCAATGTCGCTTGTTGCAAGCGGTGCCATTTTTGTGATCCGCTCATCATATATCAAACGCCATCCTGACACGACGCTTTCTACTTTTGGTATTGTTCGCGAAGTTGTGAAAGGTCGTTTTAGCAAACAGGATTAATACCTCAGTGTTACTATTCTAAATGAAACCGAGATTGCACGCCACGGATATCCTCCAATTTTTTTCCGATGAGCATGCTTTCTTCGAGTAATGAATGAAGATCATCTTCTCCGATATCTCCGTTTAATTTTATCCGAAGTTGTATCAATTGTTTTTCGAGAGATTCTTTGGAGATCATGGCACAACTCTGATGCGCAGAGAGGCGAACTTCTTCGCGAATCTCATCATGTGACAACTCGGCATCGACCCACTCATCGCTGATATGGATTACATCTGAGACACAGCCAATAATCAAATCCTTAGAATTGGGATCATCATCGAACTCTGTTAGAAGTTCAAGCACATTTAGTGGTGTCCCGAATTCTTCAAATTTATTTATAGAAACTTGAATAATGGATTTAGTTATCTCGTGTTCAAGTAACGCAAAGTCAAAATCCATTTCTATGCAAGCACGATAGGCCGTCTCAGTGTTTTCGACAAATGTTCTGAGCAACATTCTTTCAGCCGGCGTTGGTGGTCCACTATTATGAGCAGACATTTCAAAATGGTCATACTCATTTCCCGAGATAGGAGGTGGCTCGGGCGCTAATTGTCGTTCTTCACGGGATGTAATACGTTTTTCAGCAGCTTCGTCTTTTTGTATGATATTTTTCAGCTCGGTGAGTAAGGTCGATTCTAATAATCGGAATCGTTCGGCAATCCTACGAACGAAAAACTCACGCTTGATCGGGTCGGATACTTTTGCAATAGTGGTGACGATAGAGCGGATAGCTTTTGCCGATCTTTCGGGTGTATCAAACTCCCCTGATTCTTTTAGTAATCGAGTTTTTGATTCTACGAATGATGTACGCTTTTCGAGTTGCTCGGCGAATGCTTCTTTGCCGTTTGCTCGGATATATGAATCAGGGTCTTCATTGCCTGGCAAAGCAACCGTAGTAATATCAAAGTCAGCAACGAGTGCTAATTCGATCCCTCGCAACGACGCATTCTTTCCGGCGGTGTCAGCATCGAAGAGCAAGACTATTTGCTTGGTAAAGCGGCGGAGCACATTGAGTTGCTCGGTTGTGAGCGATGTGCCACTTGCGGCAACAACGTTTTCAAACCCTGCTTGCGATAATGCAATGACATCCGCATAACCTTCGACAAGAATAGCAAAATCTTTTTTGCGTATCGCATCTTTTGCTTGGAAGAGTCCATAGAGAACTTGTGATTTATGATAAAGTGCAGTCTCAGGACTGTTGACATACTTCGCAAGTTGCGAACCTGTTGCCGGTGTGTTTGTCGGAAGTACACGACCTCCAAAACCAATGATCTTTCCTGTTGCTGAGGTGATCGGGAAAATAATTCTGCCATGGAAACGGTCATAATGATCGCCGCTATTTCCGCGAGAAATAATGCCAGCTTGCTCGAACAATTGTAATGAAGACGCAGGTCGCTGGGTCGATGAAAGGAATGAAGCTGCACCGTCGGGCGCGTAGCCTACTCCGAAACGTTTTAGCGTCTCATCGTTAAATCTTCGTTCTCGTAAATACTGATAGGCTATCGTACCGGCTTCGCTGCGAAGTGCTCGGTAGCAATGTGCTGCATAGTCTCGACAAGCATTTGATAGTGCTTCGGTCTGATCTTGTTGCTCTTTGTTAACAGGGCGGTCGCTCGGAGAATATTCAATGCCTGCTTGCTTGGCAAGTTGTTCGAGAGCTTCGGGAAATCTAATTCCTTCGATTTTCATTAAAAACGTAAAAACATTGCCACCCGCGCCACAACCAAAACATTTAAAGATACCTTTATCATCAAATACCGTGAACGAAGGTGATTTCTCGGTATGGAATGGGCACAGCCCAAGATAATTGCGCCCGCGCTTACGCAACCGAACATGAGCGCCGACAACATCAACGATGCTGACAGCACTTCGCACACGTTCTACAATATCATCGGCGTTGCGCATTATAAAAAAAGAAAATCCGCCGGTAACAGTTTGTGTTACTCGGCGGATTGCATAACAGTTATTGTCTGAGGTTTATTTCTTGATAGTATCAAATTTTACTATCGTCGTGTCTTTTATCATAACAGGTGCATCACCTGCGGTTGGGATCTTGATCGTAACCTCCCCGTCTTTTAGTACGGTCTCATACCACCCAAGTGGTTTCTTTGCGGGTCCTTTGGTTGCTTCGCCTGTGAGCGCAAACGTTGATCCGTGGCAAGGACAGTTATAATGCCCGCCGTCTTTCGCCTCGTAGGTTACTTCGCACCCTTTGTGAGTGCATTTAAGATCGACCGCGTTAAACGTGGTCTCACCGGTGCGCACGACGAGAATACTTTTATCGAGTTCTTCGATATCAAGTCGATACGCCCCGCCAATGGTTTGTAATTCCGGAACATCAACAAGCATCAGCGGCACTTCACGCACACTCCCCAACGCACCAGGAAGTGGTGAGGCTTTGATCGTTGCGATATCAAGAGTATCAAGTATCGAAAGCCCGGCGATCACGCCAAGCCCTGTAAGACAACTCTTTTGAAAAAAATCTCTTCTGTTCATGGTCGTAAGAAAAAAATATTTCCGTTTCGGAACATCTGCCGAATCTGAGGCTCATAAAAAACCCCGTCGTTGTGATAAAAAGTCCACAAACTTAACGGGGTTGAAAAAAACCAACTTAGTTCATTGCCGAGAGCAAACGATAGTATGCATCTTTTGCGAGGGTATAGGTTGGCTCGAGTTCGAGCGCTACCTGATACTCCTCAAGTGCTTCAAACCAATCGCCGCGACGTTCCAAGATCCTTCCGAGATTGTAGTGCGGAAAGTGTGGTGTGGCATAGCGTTTTGCTTTCATCGCGAGTTCGAGAAAAGGAATCGCTTCATCGGTGTCACCTTGTTGAATAAGGTATGCACCAATGTCATTATACGGATTCCCGAAATCGGGGTCGATGTCGATTGCCATCTTACATTCTTCGATCGCAAGATCATAGTCGCCGAGGAAACTATGAGCCCACCCGAGAAATGTATATGCTTCGGCTGTCGGCACTTCGGAGATCGACGCTTCGTAGTTTTCGATCGCCTCATCGAGCCGTCCTGCCATCTGCAGTTTATAGGCACGCTGCAAGTACTCTTGCGCTTTCTCCTTTGGGGAGAGGTCTTCAATGTTTAGAGTTTTCATAATTGCTCACCTCCGTGGCTATGTAATGATACGAATGTGAACGCCCGCTGTTTCTGAGCCGCATCATTCCCGAGTTCGCATCTGCTGCTATTCATTACAAGAATAACGTCCGAGATGGTTTTGGTATGACACCCGCCCATAATATATATACTTCTGATCTTCATTTCCGTTACAGCTTTTTTGAAGTATGAAGTTTAATTAATCTTTCGACTTGTTCGTGCCGCGATCTCTGAAAGGATAATAGCAGAACTCATCGCCACATTTAACGATTCGCCGTTCCCGATCTTTGGGATCGTGATCTCACGATCAGTAATACCAATGACCGCTGTGCTCACACCGTGAGCTTCGCTACCAAGTACGATCACTATCTTGCCGCTAAAGTCCTCCTTATATAAAGAACCCGCTTCGCGCGATAATGTAGTAGCCAAAATTTTATGACCTTTCTTTTTTAGGTCCGAAAGTGTCAGTGGAAGGTCATCAACGGTTTCGCATTGGAGCGAAAATATTTCTCCTTGCGATGCACGAAGCGCTTTCGAAGAATAAGGATCAGCCGAGCCCGCACCAAAAATGATCTGCTCGATACCGAACCACGCGGCAGTGCGGATGATCGTGCCGACATTGCCAGGGTCTTGCACACCGTCGAGAGCAATAATATGATCGGCGGTTGTTTTGCTTGTATTATTTTTGATCGCCATCAGTGCAAAAACTCCTTGCGGCGACTTGGTGTCGCTGATGCTTTCCGATTGCTTCGCACTCATCGCAACGACATTGATCTTTTTCCTATAGACAGCACTCAGCAGATCGGATTGACTTTCGAGTGCTTCATGAGTAAAATATGCCATTCGGATATGTGACGGCGCACTTTCGAGAGCACGCTCGAGCAGATGCGGCCCTTCGATCACAAACGTAGCAGATGCCTTACGCTCAGAAGACTGGCGTATCAAGGCTTTCAGGTGGTCGGCTTCACTTCGAGCTAGCGGAGGGGGCACACTCCTCGTTGCGCGGATGGTCGTATGATCGCTCAACGTTTTTTTGTTGTAGTCTTCGAAGCTGATTTTTTTGCGACTGCTTTTTCAGCAGGTTGCTTTTTGTTTAACAAACTTGCTTTGACAAATTCTCTGAACAACGGATGTGCTTTCGTTGCACGGCTCTTCAACTCGGGGTGAAATTGCCCAGCGATGAAGAACGGATGTATCGAGTGCGGAAGCTCGATCATTTCGACGAGCTTGCCATCGGGCGAAACGCCGCTCAAGATCATTCCATGCTCTTCGAGGGTCTGGCGAAACTCGTTATTGACTTCATAACGGTGACGATGACGCTCGTTAATGAATTGATCGTGATAAATTTTATTGGCGAGTGTTCCTTTTTTCAAGATACACGGGTAACTTCCGAGGCGCATAGTGCCGCCTTTGGTGGCTACTTTCTTTTGATCGAGCATCAGATCGATCACGTTTTGTTTGGTCTCGACAAACTCGCTGGAGTTTGCTTGTTTAAGTCCGCAGACATTTCGTGCATACTCGATCACGGCACATTGTAAGCCGAGACAAATCCCGAAGAACGGAATCTTGTTCTTGCGAACATACTCGATCGCTTTGATCTTGCCCTCGACACCACGTGAGCCAAAGCCGGGAGCGACGAGAACGCCATCAATACCTTTAAAAAATTGTGCAATATTCTTCGTGTCTTCGAGTTGCTCAGCACTGATCCAGACCAATTCAACCCGAGCATCATTTTCAGCTCCGGCGTGAATGAACGCTTCGCTGATCGATTTATAAGCATCGGCAAGTTGGACATATTTCCCGACAAGACCGATACGAACACTTTTCTTTGGATGTTTTACTTTTTCGACGAACTTGCGCCATTTGGTCAGGTCCAGTTTGCCGCCGGCTTTGAGTCCCAGCTTCTCGAGAATGATCTGATCGACCTTTTCTTGTGCAAATGTCAGTGGTATTTCGTAGATCGTCTCGGCATCACGTGCTTCGATCACTGCGCGGGGATCGACATTACAGAATAAGCCGATCTTTTCGCGGATCGCTTTATCAATATGAACTTCGGTGCGACAGACGAGTACATCAGGCTGAATACCGATCTCGAGTAATGTCTTGACCGAGTGCTGGGTCGGTTTGGTCTTGATCTCGCCTGCTGTTGCGATATACGGAACAAGCGTCAGATGAATCGACAAACAATGCTGCTTGCCGACTTTTATCATCAACTGGCGCATTGCCTCCAAGAACGGAAGCGACTCGATATCACCAACCGTACCGCCGATCTCTGTAATAATAACGTCAAATTTACCGGTTTCGGCAAGACGAGTCATACGATGACGGATCTCGTCGGTGATGTGTGGTACGACCTGAACGGTTGCGCCCAGATAGTCGCCGCGGCGCTCACGTTGGATCACTTCGTTATACACCTGCCCTGTGGTGGTATTATTATTCCGGGTCATCGAGACGTCGAGAAAACGCTCGTAGTGACCAAGATCGAGATCGGTCTCGGCACCGTCATCGGTGACATAGACTTCCCCGTGCTGATAGGGCGACATTGTGCCCGGATCAACATTAATATAAGGGTCGAACTTTTGGATCGTTACGCGAAGCCCGCGAGCTTTGAGTAGAAGACCGAGAGAAGAGGAGACGATACCCTTGCCGAGTGACGAAACAACGCCACCGGTTATGAAAATAAACTTCGTCTGCTTACCGTACTGATTCTTTGCCAAACAAACTCCTAATCCTATGAATGTAAAAGTACGGACTCAAAAATACGAAAATTTTGAGTCAAACAATCTATTATGATGAGATTGTTGGTAACTTATGGTTATAATTTGGTAATGTAAAAAGGGGAGATTCCCTTATGCTATAACGTCTTGCAAGCAATATTCTGTTTGTTTACAAATCGGTGTTCACTGAAATATATTTTATCATTGAGGTTTCAGATCTGCCAAAAGACGCTTACGTCTCTTTTGCGACCGGCTTGTGGCGATGGAGAAGTAAATACCGAGTCATTATTCTATGGTTGTGGAATCGCAGATCCTTAGATTATCAAATCATTGCCAATAGATTGTTTTCACCATATCATTGTTTCAAGACCGTAATTTTGGAATAGTGACAAAGACCACACCATACTCTCTTCGCGGACTCGTGCTTTATTTTTTAAAGCTCGGCACCATCGGCTTTGGCGGACCTGTTCCGCTTGCGGGCTATATGGAGCGCGATCTGGTCGAAGGAAATGGTTGGGTTACGAAAGATGAATTTTTGCGCGGCTTGGCATTTAGCAAAATGGCACCGGGTCCGTTCGCGACTCAGCTTGCGCTGTATATCGGTTATATTCGCGGTGGTATTCTTGGCACGACGCTTGTATCGATCTCATTCATCGGTCCTTCGTTTCTTATGGTTATTGGTTTGGCGATGCTCTATCAGGAGTATGGCGCTATGCATTGGATGCAGGCGGTCTTTGGTGGTGTTAGTGCGGCAGTGCTGGGGGTGATGGTAAGGGCGGCGTATAAACTGACCAACACATCAAACGGAAAAGACAAATTACTTTGGGCAATATATATATTAGCTTTTATCGTTGCCGTGCTTCTTGAGAATGAACCCATTTGGATGCTTATTGCTGGTGGGTTGGTCTATATGTTACTGACGAAACGACCGAAGAGTATCTCTGTTAACCTGTTCTCGTTTTCTCCTCAACTACTGCTCATCGTCGAAAGCGCTGCCCCAATATCAACAACGTTTTTTGAGATGTTCTGGTATTTTATTCAAGCGGGTACGGTGGTGTTTGGCAGTGGAATGGCTATCGTGCCGTTTCTTTATGGAGGTGTCGTTCAGGGAAATCATTGGCTTACACAACGACAGTTTCTTGATGCGGTCGCTGTTTCGATGATCACACCGGGTCCGTTGGTGATAACCGTTGCATTCATCGGTTATCTTGTTGCATCGCTCCCTGGGGCTATCGCCGCCTCGCTTGGGGTGTTCTTACCGGTGTATTTGTTTGTGGTTATTCTTACGCCTTTATATGAAAAGCTGGCAAAGAGTGCTCCATTTCAAGCCTTTATAAAAGGCATCACTGCCACTGCCACAGGTGCTATTGCGGCGGCTATTATCAATCTTGCCCGACACTCAACGATGGGGCCTATCGAAATAAGTCTTGCACTCGCGGCACTCATCCTCAGCTTCAAATTCAAAATCCCTGAACCGATCATTATTCTCGGTGCAGGGATCTTGGGGGTACTATTTTTGTAGAAGAAATACTACGATCTTATCTCGACTCCAACAATCTCTTATCAACGGTTGCCGTATTTCCGACTACCACCCAATTGAAGTTTCGATAGTAGGTTTTTGCGACTCTGACGATATCCTCGGCTTTCACGTTGGCAAGTTTGTCGAATGACAGAAAGGCGTTTCGCCATGATCCGGTCAGGAGCTGAGCTTGCCCAAGTGCCCCTGCTTGTTCGATCGTTGTTTCTTGTTTGAGGTAGTTGCTCGTTGCCCATTTTGCGACACCGCTTCTGATAGCCGATTCGAGGATAAGATTCTTTTGGAAGAAATCAACGTCATTGTAAAAGATCTTTACCGCACTATCAACATAAGGTGTTTGAAAGGTGATCATTTCGACTGCAGCCCGACCATCAATGTCTTCGTTGTTTGGCGCATAGGCAAGGTTGCTTTGTACACGAAGATGCTGGAACAAGAACCCGCCCATAAAATTACGAAGGCGAACGTAGGCATAATAATCGGAGTCGCCTTTGTTTGGTATCGTATGATAGCACACGACGTAATTGGTCGGCAACTGACGATCGATCTGCGGGAAGTACGCGCCGGGTGAAAATGCTTTTGCCGGAAAGGGGATGAGTGGTGGGGTGTACTCGCCTTGCGGAAGCGAGGTCAGCCCTGCGCTTCTCATTTTTTGTTCTAATTCTTTCCGAGTGATGCTCCCGACCACCACGAGTAATAATCTCGATTTCACCATCAATGATTTGTAATAGCTCAGGAGATGCTCGGTCGTTTGGGGCTCCATATTTTCGCGTGTCAAGCGTTTGCCATACGGATGATAACGCCAATAGATCGAGTCGAGCACGATACGTGAAAGTGCATCGGGGTTATTTCTTCCTGATTGGTAACTCAGCAGTGCGTTGCGCTTAAAATTGTCAAATTCTGTTTGGTCGATCTTCGGATGGACCAACATTTCAGAAAAAAATTTCCAACTGGTATCAAAATGCTCTCGGATACATCTCATCGTCACAGCCGAAAAATCGCGACCATCGGCACCGGCAAAAGCAGTACCCATTCTCAGCGTTGAGCGACGAAGGTAGGATTTTGGGGTAAACTGGGTGCCGCTTTCGGGTATCAATCGTATGGCAAAATATTCGCTCGAAGCGTATTCATCTTTTGGCATTGCGCTCGTGCCGCCCTTGATGTACATCACGGTTGTAAGGCTCGGTGCTTCGGGGCATTCGCGTAACAAGACATCGATACCATCAACGTTAAATTCTTGCACGTCATTAATGCTCGCATCGTCTGATGCCCTCACGGTGCCGTAAGCTATTACGCACAAGATAACGATGAGTGATCGTTGGAGTATAGACTTCATATTATTTCGCAAGTGCTTCGTGAGTGAGTTGGCGAGGGTCGATCTTATTGCTGATCGCATCGGACGATCCAATTGCCAGGGCTAAGACATACGGTTTGCCGATCACATATTTTTGCAGATAGTTGTTGATGTCCTTACGGTTGATCTTTGCAAGGTTATCGAGATAGCCTTCGTAATAATCAAGCCCTGTCGAAGCCCACCAAAACGCTGTTGATTTACAAAAGTCGGAAAGCCCTTCGCTATCATACAAAATACGGTTGCGAAGTTGTGCTTTCGATGTTTCGAGTTCTTCGTCGCTATAATATCCCGAAGAGGTAAATTTATCGTACTGTTTCCAGAATATTTTCATCGCTTCGGTTAATTTCTCAGGCGATGCCCCGATATCTGCTTGTATTGGCCCGACCAAGCGTTGGGTGTAATACCAAAAATTTACTGAGGTTGCAATGCCCGACTCTTGAAGTACTTTTGTAAATTGATGCTCGTTCTGACGAATGATCTCACTGAAGACATCGGCAGCATACGTTGACTTGTCATCAATGCCGATCGAAGGTCCGTGCCAACGGATCAGAACTGCCGCAGTTGGTGCTGAGACAAAATCGGTCACGAATTTATTTTCTTTCAATGGTGCGATCACCGGAGAAGGGTCTTTTATAAATGGGTCAGGTCCCGCTTTCCAAGAATTGAAATACTTCGGAACAAGCTTCTTTACATCAGCAAGCGAGCAATCACCAGCGATAATAAGCAGTGAATTGTTCGGTATGTAATATTTCTCTTTGATCTGAAGCATTTTTTCGCGCGTAGCGTTTTTTATTGGCTCGCGCTGACCCAGCGGTTCTTTGCGAACCCAATTGTCGCCCCAAATGGCTTTCGAAAGTGTGCGATTAAAGGCAAAATATGGATTGGCTTCGTTGCGATCGAACTCGCCTAGCACAACCGTGATTTGCTGGTCGATCTCTCGTTGCTTGAACAGCGGGTGCATAATGGCTTCAGCCATAAAGTCAATACCCGGTTCAAGATTTTGCTTCGGAAGCGTAAAATAATACTGGACGTTCTCCTCATGGGTTTCGCCGTTGTAAACTATGCCAAGTTTATCTACTCGTTCGAGAAAGTCATCCTCGCTGGTGTCGCGTTCGTTCGCGGTAAAGAACATGTGCTCGTACAAATGCGACAAGCCATTGAACTCCTGCGATTCGGTAAACGAGCCGTTCTTAACGCCAACTTCGACCGTGACGATCGGGGTCAGATGATTTTCGATCACCAACACCTCGAGTCCGTTGTCAAGTTTGAACCGAGTCCAGGGTGGCAATTGAGCATTTGCGACGCCACTAATAAGAAGTAATGAAAATGCGAGAAAAAGTTTTGAGAGCATAGATTATTCTACTCAGGGTCAGGAAATCTGTTACAAGTCCTGTTAATAATAATAGTTAGCCAAGATTCGTTTCATGGGAATGGCATAGTAATGGGATGTATTCTCGAGCTATGGGTGTTTATGGTGGCACAAGATCAATTGTATTATTTAGAATTTATTGTCAAAAGCTTCAGATAGCGCCAATACGTCACCCGGCTCAAAAAGCACCGGCGGAGAAATCCGTTCCGGTTCTTTGGTGCGTATGAATAGAAAAGACTCTGAGGCTGAGGATCTTTCGTTGCTTTCGCGCATTGCTCGTTCGGATGCAGATGCGTTGAGTCGCCTCTACGATAAGTACCAACGGAAAGTGTATTCGGCAGTTTTACAGATCGTTAGAAATCAAGAAGATGCCGCTGAAGTGTTGCAAGATGTGTTCTTGCAGGTTTGGGAAAAAGCTGGTCTCTTTGACGGCGACCGCGGCACATTTGGTGCATGGCTCGCCACACTTGCCCACAACAAGGCGATCAATGTATTACGGTCACGACGCTTCAAGAAGTCTGCTCTGGAAATAAGACAGGATTTCGAGCAATTATCAGGAATTCTGAGCGCGCAAACGGTTGACTCGCGGACAGCACTTGATAACCAGATCGAAGACGATGAGCGCAATCAAATGTTAGCGTTACTTACCCAAATTCCGGAAACACAAAGCAAGGCTTTGATATTGGCATACTATAGCGGTTATTCGCAAAGCGAGATCGCTGAGAATCTTGAGATCCCACTCGGAACGGTGAAAACCCGTATGCGACAAGGAATGATAAAATTACGAGAGCTTTTAGATGGCAGATAAGATGATCGGGACATATAGCCAAGAAGAACGCGAGCGCATTGAAGCGCTGGCGTCGGCCTATGTGCTCGGCGTACTCGACGAGAACGAGTCCGATTTTGCCGAGTTCGAAGCTCTCCTCGAAGCCGGAGATCCTTTGCTTGCTGAATTGCTCGAAGCAGGTTTCGATACAACTATCGCTCTTGCGGAGCTTGCACCGCAGGTCAATGCACCTGCGCATATCAAAGAAGCACTGCTTTCGAAGATCAGCAGTCTCGAGATGAGCACCGACCGAATGGTGCGCTATGATCAGAATAAAGCACCACTACCTTCATCGACAGTACGTTTGCTTCGTAAAAAAAATCGCACTATCATTTCGATCAGCCTTCTTGGCGGGTTGCTTGTTTGTGTCTTGCTTGCTTTTCTGGTGATTAAGTCTGATAAACTTGAACGCTACTCGGGATTAACGAAAGTACTGATGCGTCAAAGCGATTCGCTGAAACTTTCGAATAAAGAGTTTGCGATCAATGATTCGCTCGTTCGTTGCGTGCTCAATATGTTGCAGGAAGAAAACGCACGATTGGTGACGATGACGACCACTTCACAATCAAAGCATCAGCACGTATTCTTTAGTCCGAAGCAAAAGATGGTTGTCGTGATGAGAGAGAATTTACAGCCGATCGACTCCAATCATGTCTATGAGATATGGGCTGTCGTAGGCAATACGCCAAAACCTATTGGTAGTTTTGTGGTCGATCCCCATGACAAAGAGCCGATGTACACCTTCTCGACCGACTTAGCTTCCGCCGAGGCATTTGGTATTTCGATCGAAGAAAAGGGCGCAACGCCTTCGCCAAAAAGTGAAATGATCTATATTGGTGAAGTGCCTCACTTTGGCAAAAATTAAGAACTCTCCCCGAATATTTTCTATATTTGCACCGAAGAGTATGTTCTGATGTTACTCACAGACTAGCATGCCTATCTTGTCGTGAGTCGTATTATTGTATCTATTGGAGTTGAGTATCGTTTATGAATGTTGAACAGCTAAGAGAATATTGTTTAAGTCTGCCGAACGCCGCCGAAGATATTAAATGGGGTAACGATCTCTGTTTTGTCATCGGTGATAAAATGTTTGCCACCGCAAGTCTGAACCCTGCAAGTGGTTTTTCTTGCTCGTTCAAATGCAATCCCGAAAAGTATGCGAAGCTGATCGAACGAGACGGAATCGTCTCTGCACCCTATACGGGGCGCTTCGGTTGGGTGTGTGTTCGTAAGCGCACCGCACTCTCAGAAGAAGAATTGCGTACCCTGATAAAAGAATCGTATGATGCGATCCTCCATAACCTTCCGCAAAAGCAACAGAAAGAATTGAAAGCCCTCGTCAAAACAGTGTAGTGTTTCCGTTGCCGTAGTATTGCTACATTAGTCCTTTGTACGCGAAAATCTTCATATATTTGAAGTTAATACAAAGCGCACAATGGGAGCTGAACGATCATTTCTAAAACGGATGGAGGGATATGGATTCCTCGCACATATCTACGACCATTTGCCGGACGAGTTCACGGCGATCTTCGAGATAGCCCGCGTCTTAGAAATGGAAGACTCTCCGCTTCGCGAACTCCTCGAACCGGCGTTACGACTTCCGTCGCTCGAACCAAGTTCGGTAAAAGATAAAGTTGACCTCTTCCAACCCGAAGTCATTACCGGTGAAGAGTATGAAGCAGATTTTATTCGTAATCGCCGTGACATCGCCAGAATATACTCATGGCAATTCGCCCTGCCCGATGATATTTTTGATCAGCGTCTGGCCGAGCGTACGCTCTGGATGCCTATTGCAAAAGCTCCGAAGATATTGCCGGTGCAAGACATCGGTGAAAGTTTTTCCTTTGATAGCCGCAAACAAAAAGTCTTTGTGCTCTTCGATACATCCGCTTCGATGCGGGCGCACCACCGAATTCATTTAGCCAAAGCCGCATTAGTCTATTTTCTTGAGCGCAACAAAGAGGACTTGGGCTTTATCAGCCTCAGGACATTTGATGACCAGGTCGGAGAACTCCATACCGCTATTGACGACGAAAGTTATAACGCACTGATCCGTCACGTACTTCGCCTGACACATTTGGGCAATGGTACGGTCTTACAAAAAGCATTACTGACCGCACTTGATGAGATCGCCGCGATAGAACATCTCGCCGGAGCCGAAATACTGATCATTACTGACGGTGCTGTAGCGATCGATGAGCCAATGATACGAGCCCGAATGGACGGCGACACAAAACTGCATGTGGTGAAGATCGGGCATGCGCAAATTTTTGCTTCTGATAGGCAGATCGACGATATTGTCACTGCCGGAAAATTTGGCAATGCAAAATTACTTGCTGATCTTCTCGAACAAGAGCGTGAGTTGGTCCGCGTGATCTCGAACACACAGGCTCACGACAAAAAATCGCAGCTTGAACGCACCCTTAACGGTGTCAGGTCATCGATCAAAAGCAAGAAAGCAGAGTTTGGCGAAGAATATAAAAAGCTCTATGGGCACGAGCTTGAACGCCTGTCGGATGTTTATGTCGAGATCAGTGACATTGATGACATTTCCTTGTTTTGTGCAACCGCAGAAAGTATTGATGACATCGAGCAACTGGTAGCCGAGCTTGAAGAAGATGCAGAGCAGTTCTTTACGCCCGAAATGACCAAGAAGATGGCCGTTTTGCACGACCACATCAATTTTCTTCTCGATTACGAGAAAGATGAAGCACTCAGAAAAAAACTGTCACAACTTGACGAACGACTCAAGAAATTACTCGAAGAGGCAATGAGTCAAGATGATATGCTTTCGCAAGGCGGAAAACCCGACTCGGCAAATAGCCGCATTTCGCTGCCACTTTCAGACGAGGATATTCGCGACCTACACTTTTTACTCGAGTTCGATGGTGCGTTTGGCAAAACCCAGTTAAAACTTCTGTTGAAGTATATGGTGAAGATCGCTATCAAAACTTCCAAGCGTATGCTTCGTTTTAAGGAATCGCAAGGCGGCAGATAAAATTACTGAATATCCCACTTTCGACTCCCAAATCCCGAACGCCCGTATTTTTGTAAAAACAAACCCATATCAAAATGCCTCTTTCACCACTCGATATTAAGAAAAAAGAATTTGAACAAAAAATGCGCGGCTATGACGTCGATCAAGTCCGTGCGTTTCTTGACGAAGTAGCTCAGGAATTTGAGATGGCATTGCGCGACCAATACTCGGTCGAAGATGAGCTTGAAGCACTTCGCAAAAAGCTTGAACATTATCTTGCACTTGAAAGCACGCTCGAAAAGACGTTGCTTGCCGCGCAACAAACGGCGATCAAAATGGAAGATCAGGCAAAACGCGAATCGGAATTATTATTGCAAGAAGCCCGTCTCGAACGTGATAAGATGATGAGAGAGCTTCCGTTGGAGATCGAACGCGCCAGAGGTGAAGTAACTCGCTTAAAAGCTGAGTATGAATCCACGATCGTCCGAATGAAGTCGATGATGGAAGGCTTTCATACCTTCGTCAATAATATCTCAAAACCTGAAGCAAGGTAAATGTTGCGATCGCGCTATTCCATACTGCTCCTGCTCGTTGGCTTGCTAAGTTGCAAAACTGAGCAAGTTACTGGACCAACTACTTGTCCTGTCTGTGCTAACCCATTGCTTGATTCAAGTGCACAGGTGACGGTTAGCTCAGTTACAGATGGAGATACCTTCTCATTTATCGAGCGCAACGAAAAGATCAATATTCGCATACTAGGAATTGATACCTACGAAACCCGCCACGGTGCACGACTTGATTCGCAAGCTGTTCATGCAGGAATTACGATCGACTCCGCCTATGTACTGGGGATTCGTGCGAAAGTGTTTGCAGATTCTTTGTTAAACAATAGAATAGTCTTGCTGTATCGCGACCCGAAACAACCAAATTTTGATACTTACGGACGGTTGTTGCGGCACGTATTTTTTACTGAGGGGGGTCTCAGCATTGATTATGGCTCATTGATGCTGCAGAAAAAACTGGCTGTCGTTGATACGTTGTAACGTTATTCACGAGTAAAGTAAAAAGAATAGACACTGTCTGCAATATACGTGTCGGCAGCTGTTCCGTTTGTGCGGTCTAAAATATTTAGGGTTGAAGACATCAAACGGTCATGAGAGTTGCCTGCGTTCGAGGTAGTTCTTGTATAGAGGATCACGTCGCCAGATAGATACTCGGCATAGACATCATCAAAAGTATTCGTATTTGTTATGTTGATGGGCGAAGTACTGAGAGGCCCTCTTATTTCATAAAGGTCTTTGGAAAATGGCGAGGTCTTGAGAGCGCCCGAGAATAATATTTTTTTGCTGTAGAGGCAAAACACTGCCCCCCCAGAATTAATGGTCGCCGGAGTAACATCTTCGATAGATTTCTTAGACATAATGGCAAGATATAATTTATCATCCCCAGAGAATAGAATGCTATCTTGAGTTAATGACCAAGAAAATCTTGTTTCGTGGATGTTGTTGATGCTAGTACCCGTAAAATAAACCGGCAAGCTTGTGCCGTCAGTATTTACTGCCACAAATTTAGACCTATTTGCACCGGCATCTTGTAAGAAAACGATATTTTTACCATCAGGTGAAAGTGACGCTGTCGTCTCTTGTTCGAGACCTATCGCTAGTACTTTTTCTGTGCCCGTTCCATCGGTATTCACTACCACGGTCTTGCTCCCCGATGGTGAATTGCTAAATGTTGTTAGATATGCTCTTGTCCCGTCTGGGGAAAGTTCAGCTGAATGATAATAGCCTGTTGCGAGCATTATCGGGTTTGATCCTTCGTCATCGGAGATCCATACCGTCGTTTTTTCATCATCATCTCGATTTGAAAGTATATAGATCAGCTTGTCATTGCGAGGTGGTGAAGTGATATATGCTTTATCAACGAGCAAGCGATCATTGGTCCCATCACTGTTTATTTTCCTTACCGAGAATGTGTAATGATCTGAAGGTGATGGTTCGCTTGTTGCCTTGACGTAATAGATCTGTATCGGAGTTTCGTCGTTCGGGATATTATTGAGCAAGCCCTCTTTGCAAGATGCAAGGGTGAAGAGCAATACAAATAATGGCAAGACGTTCTTCATAATATTCACAGCTTCTATGGGCACGATCAAAAACCAAACGATCACCCGAAACGGTAGTAGTGTTTCGTGTGACCGTTTGTCATTTCACAGATACAATTAACGATGACGAATGATCGTTGCCGTATCGACTGGGGTTGCGGTCGAATCATCAGCATCATTGTCATTCGGTTTTCCATGACCATGATGCCCGTCATGTGGTCCGCCACGATGATCGCCAATATGGGTTGAATCACCACGATGGCAATTGCCACTATCATTCGGGTTGCGAGTAGTATCGGTCGGATTGCTTCCGCCACCCGAGCTACCACCATTACCGAGAAGACCAGAAAGATCGCCGGTGCAAGAAGCCATCACAAAAGCGACGACGACTAAGAGGGGATAAAGAGTTGATTTTTTCTTTTGTGTTCTTACAATAAATAAATGATCGATTCGTTATGATACATCATTCAGGGGATAAAATTATTCCTAAAAAGCAAAGTGTGTGCCGACTGACAACGCGACCTTTTCTGCAAAATTGGTACTGCCTTGCGTTTGATAGATCAAGCCGGTAAACTCCGGTCCTGCGGTGATGCTCAGATTATAGATCGGAGCGTATTCAAGCCCAACCGAAAGTTTTGTCATCGGTCCGATCTGCGAGTACCCAGCGACAGCTCCTGCGATCACTCGAATGCCTCCGAACATTTCGATCGGCGATGAATTTGCTCGATACGATAGACCAGCCCACGTCAAAGCTCCTTCGGGAGATAGCCTTCCACCTTCGCCGACGAGAAAGAACGGAAAGCTCTCTTGTCCGCCAACTGCACCGACTTGAGAATGCGGAGATACTTCGTACCAGACTCCGAGTGTTGTATTGTTAAATGCGGTGTTTAACTGTGGTACGTTTCCTTCACGAGTTTGCAAAAACAGTGGCGCGAATGTGCGTTCGATACTAAATGAAATTCTGCTTCCGGTTTCGGTACCAAAATCAGAAATTCGATCCGAAGCCTGCAAGCGGATCATATCCTTTGATGATGAAGACATCACTATATTTTTCGATGCAATGTCATTCGATGGGTGCACAGCTGTTGTTGGGATGCTAATTGACTCATGTTCGATCGGCGTCGTCACTACTGGTGCATCGTTAGCGACCGCTTTGTCTTTGGTATCATTAATAGTATTCTGAGCAATTGATTTGCTCGGTATCGTTTTGCTGTTCGTATTACTTACAGCAATGTCATTCGATCGTGAAGCTTTAATAGTACTCTTCTCTTTCGTATCAAGAACTTGTCTGTTCTGCGAATGACTATTGTTGTTTTGCTTTGGGGTAGCAGCAGCGACATCCTTGATGGCATTGATCGTTGAGTGATCGTTCGAAGATGACAAAGGTTGTTTCGCTACGATAGTATTGCTACTGGCGGATGAATTATTTTTCGCACTCGGAGCAATATCTTTTATGCTTGCTTGCTTGGTTGCCTCTGCTTGGCGCAACGTGGCATTTGGCATTTCGACGGGTGTTGCTTGGTCGGTCAAAGTTAACTGATGTTGAGGCACTTGCTCGACCGTGCGAATGATAGCTTGTTGTGGTGTCGCAACATTTTTATTTTCGGTAAGCTTGATCACACCAACTGTAACGATGCCCGTCACGGCAAGCGCAGGAATGACGAAGGCTTTGAGCATCGGGAGCCATGTGCTGATATTGCTGATCGCCGGGATGGCAGGCGCAACAGCACTGGTCGCCGCAAGTGGGATGGCAATGCCGGCTCTGAGAAATAATTCTTCGGTCAGGGCGATCGGCGGCACTGCGTTCTGCACTTCTTTTTCGACAGCGGCTTTGAGACGCATTGCATCTTCGAACTCCGTCTGAAGCTCAGGATTGTTCGAAAGCGCCTCATAGAGCTTGGTGCGCTCGGCAGGCGTCGCTTCGCCATCGACGAAGAGATAGATCAGATCAGAATGTGATAACGAATTGTTCATTTTGGTATTTTTTTCCGTGACGGAGTTGGTGCATCATCGGCAAGATATGGTGTCAAAATTTCACGCATACGGCTTTTGCCGCGAGCGATCCAATTGCGTACCGATGTTACGGGGACTTCCATCATTTCAGCAATTTCTTCATACGATAAACCACCGTAGGTTTGCAACGAAAGTGCTTCGCGCTGATCTTCCGGTAAGAGGTCGAGTGCCATAGCGATGAGCGATGCCAGTTCGGCAGACTCAACGGAACGGTCTTCGACCGGAAATTCAAAATGTTCGATCGGGGTGGTCATCTTCTGGTTGCGACGCGCATTGAGCGACAGGTTTCTGGCGATACGCAATAAATATGCCGGGACGTTGGTCATATTTGCTTCGCCTGAAGCTGCTTTCAAGAAACGGATGAAGGTTTCTTGAAAAATGTCATTGGCTTGTTCGTGATCGCCGATGATACGACGACAATACAAAAATACGCGCGAAGAATAGCGATTATAAAGCTCCGTAAAAGCCGCATCACGAGAAGCCCCCTCGCCTTTTAACAAGGCGCTAAGCTCGAGATCGCTAAGTGGTTTTAATTCGTACTTCATCGCTATGATAATAACACATCAAGAACAACCCTGTTTCACCGAAATGGAATAATATGTTCTGTTGCCTTGCAAGTCTCTTAATATCAATATTATAGGGTATCCTCGCTCACTAAATGGGCTGAGGCGAGATGATTGGATTTTACGAAATAGGAAATAAGAGGAATAAATAAAAAAACTCCTAATGCCTTAATCATTAGGAGTTTTGTAAATTTCAGAAGGATATTTTACTGAATGATCAATCTCTCGTATCGTTGATCGCCATTGTCTGTAGTGATTCGGAGCACATACATACCTGACTTAATATCGCGGATAGAGAATTCATCGGTGTAGCTTCCTTTTGCTCGTTTTCCCGTAATCATTATTTGCTGTACAAGCTTGCCAGAGATATCAAACATATCGACTGTCAAAATAGCGCTTTCTGCGAGATCTGTTTTGATGAATGCGGAACCTCCCGTTCTTAGAGCTGGGTTCGGAAACACGGATGTACGCATTGTCAGATTCTTTTGCTTCTGTTGACTTGTAACGGTTGCAAGCGATGGTAAAGCACTACGTAAACGTTCTGAAGGCTGATACCACAAGATCAAACCATTATTGTAATTTTCATCAAGTTTCAATCCGGTCATAGGACGTACTAAGATCGGGATCAGTTGATTCATCGAAGCAATTTTTACCTTTTCTTCCTCTTTCCCTAACAAATATTCTTCGTATTGATAGTGACGCGATAGTTGCTCGACCTTGAGCTTTGAAGTATCTGATATATTATTATCTACTATTAGACTATCAAGAAATTTTATTGTTGCTCTGACCTTTTCTTTAGGGTTTTTGATAGCCAACGCAACGTTGTCTATACTCTTGATCAGTTTGCCTTCGAATGATCTTTCTGGGAATACTTTGTGCTGCGAGCTGAAATCAAATAATCGTGTAAGCTCTCGCTCGTCGCCAAAACTCATTTTGAAGACAGAATCTTTTTCTATTGCACGACTCATGAGCTGTTTGATTGTGGGATCATAGGCGTTGTCGCGTTGATCGCCGACGGTAAACCAAAGCTGGGTGTCGATCTTCATAATCCCAGCACGTAGAATGATATTATTGAGTTCGCGAAATGGTATCTTCGATGAATCTACCCGAATATTTTTGCTACTATAGCTGGTGATCGGGTAGTAGTCTCTTGCCAGATTCTGTTTTGACATTGCTTCCGGGAAAGCGACACTCATGGTTGAGTTGCCGCCATTTTTCTGATATTCATACATCAATATGAGATTGCCATTGACATCAGTTGCAAAAGATGGAAAAATCCCCATCGAGCCAAACGTCTTTACAAGTGGGTCATCCTTTGTGTCATAAGTATTGGTCGAAACAGAATCACTTGGAAAAATAAATTTGCCGGTGAGATGATATGCAAATATTGTGTTTCGGTCGTCTTTAGCGATGCCAATTTTATAGAAATCGGATTCCGGTAATACGTATGGTACTACATTTGAAAGATCTACGGGTTCATACGACGGCAGACCTACGGTATCAAGCCAATTGTCTGACGGTTTTGTGTTAAGGGGTTCCGCATCGACTGGCGCATTTAGTGTTGAGGTGATGCTTGGCTGGGTTGTTTGTGATATTGGCTTCGGCGAATCAACTGTAGTATTATTAAAATAGAACAGCGACGCGAGAGCGCTTAGTAAGATCAGAACGGTTGACATAATCAGTATTCCTGTTTTTGATGGCGTGGTTGGTTTCTGCAGGATACTCGCTGGCGCAGTACTGGGTTCAGCAATAATAGCACGAAGCGATGTACGATCGAATTGAGGGGCATCTTTTGCAAGTGCCTTCATCAGTTCGTCAAGATATTGGTTGTTCTTTTTCATACTCGTCTTACGCGATACTTTTGATGATTGTCTGTGAGATCGACGCCGATATAATGCCCGGTTGAGGAGCTTCTTCGACATCAAGCAATTGCTTTAGATGTTTGCGTGCTCTGACTAAGCGCATCTTTACTCCGGAAAGACTCCCACCTTGTATCCCTCTGATCTCTTCGAGCGAGTGCCCGACGATCTCATGAAGGATGATCACAACCCGTTCTGCTTCAGAAAGCTGTTCGATGGCTTCGTGAAGCAATCGGAGATCGGTATGCAATTCAGGCGACAGATCGTTTGATAATGATTCATTGGCAATAGGCTCAGTGATCATCGGAAACCGATCGTGATGTTTTCGTTCGGTACGAGCAAGCCGGGTGGCTATCGTATAGAGATAGCTCTGAAATGCTCGTGCTTCACGAAGTGAGTCAAACTGCTCGTAAGCGATGCGAATGGTCTCGGCGGCAAGATCACGAGCGGACTCTTGGTCGCGCATTTGTGCACGACAGAATCTCCCAAGCCCCGCAGCCAGTGGCTCCAGTGCTTCAAGAAATTGCTCGTCTCGTTCCTGTGTCTTCGATTCCATGCAGTTTGTAAATGATCGTTTGTTTCCGCGGTCACAAAGAGTAAGTGTATTTCAAGGTGGAAAAGTCACAAACTATTTTCGATCCTATGACTTTTCAAAACAGTAGGGGCAATAGTGATAAAAAAAAGCGAGCGAATCTTTTTGATCCGCTCGCTCATTGTTGAACTCGCTCTGACGGAGAAAATTATTTCTTACTTAACGACGACGTTCGGATTCGGATCTAAGCCTTTTTGTTGAAGGAGTTGCTCCATTTGCATCAGTTTTGCTTCGAGCATTTTGACTCTTTCGTTGAGTTCTTTTACTGCATTGATCGTCACGTACGTAATAGCGTGTGAGTTGTAGTTCAAGATCTCGGTTTGGTCGGTGTCATCAGGATGAAGTTTTACTTTACTGGTGCCAACAGTGTATGGCGCGATCTTTTGCATCTCTTGAGCAATGATACCGATGTTATCGGTCTCGGTCGGCATACCTGCCAAGCCATTGTAATAGTAACGCACCGGTCTGATCTGCGAAAGGACATCAAGTCCATCGGTGAACGGACGAATGTTTGTCTTCAAACGAACATCCGATGCGATAGTCCAAGTATTGGTCGAAGGCTTGACGGCATTATCGATCGAAACCTCGAATTTACCTGCAGAATAGAGTGCCCATGATCCTACTGGGGCTGTAGCAAAGACACCATATCCGTTTGTACTTCCATCGCACTGACCGTAAACACCTCTCCCATTACCGGTAACACTTCCATAGACACCCCAGCCGGTTCCAGCTTGTGAACCCCATACGCCGATACCACTACCGGTTGTGCTGGCGTTTTCACCTCGTACACCGCATGATGACCCACCACCTGAGGTTGCATTGGAAATACCATAGACAGCAAAAGAATTGCCTGATGTTGAATTTGTCTCGCCTCTTACCCCAGCACCGGTACCTGTAGTTGCGCTATGGATTCCGACCACAGCATTGCTGGTATTTGAAGTGCCATCGGTCGTAGCTTCTAATGAGTTTGTAGTACTTGATGTATTGGAGATCTGAAAATATCCGGCGCGCCCAGTACCAACAGTGTTCGAAAACAAGTTATTGGATGAGTTTGCAGCGGTGTAGTTGGCAACATATAATGCAATGCCTTTGCCTTGAGTGCTTGCTTGCACAGCAATTGAAGAACTGTTTGCATTGGTAACTTCAAAAAATGCGGCTTTCCCGGTTCCGGTGTTGTTGCCATAGCAACCCACACTCGAAGAACCGCCATTGTTTGTTGACCACGATGCGGCTGTTGTGCTTGAAGTATTGCTCACTTGAAAATATCCCGCAATACCAGTACCGATACATTTTGCTTCGAGCACATTTGCAGTCGTGCTTGTTGAATTTTGATCGAAAAGACCCGCGCGACCTGTTACTGAACCGGCTGAAACATTACCATGGATACCAACGCCGGTAGTAAAAACTATCCCCATAACTCCATCGCCTGTATTGGCAGCACCCGCAACACCTCTGCCGCCACCACTTGATCCGAAAACACCTGAATTTGATTGGATAGAACCAGTGCCACCGTCGGAGGTGATACCAAAAACTCCGACGCCAGTTGCATGACTTGTTTCTCCGTATACTCCTGCCTTTGCCGAGGCAGTGCCTTTACCATAGATACCATCACCGCCGCCGGTATTGATGACGCTGAAAGCATCGCCGGCGTTAGCAATAGTGCCTGCGTATGGTAGTGTAAGCCCTCCGCCACCACCGGCAAC
>JBBRNY010000006.1:0-51287 GCA_038229915.1 Kapaibacterium sp. (SeqCode)
AATTATATCGTCAATCTTGTTGGCACCGATGAAGAAGCAATGCTGTCGTTGATGATGGCCCATTCGACCGATATACCTCATATTATGATCAGCCCCGAACAAGCGCGTTTTGTCGGGTTCTTTTTGCGGGCTATCAAAGCAAAACGGGTGCTTGATATTGGTACATTATTTGGGTTTAGCGCGGCAATAATGTCGCAAGCTGTCGGTGTCGATGGCGAAGTAGTGACCCTCGAGTTCGAAGCCGCTCATGCACTTGCGGCGCGAAAGAATTTTAAGATGTTGGGAATGGAAAATATTTCACTCTTGCAAGGAGCCGCTCTCGATCACATGAAGTCGATGCCCGATGGCTATTTCGATTTTATTATGATCGATGCCGACAAGAAAAATTATCTCGCTTATCTCGAAGAGGCACTGAGACTTGTTCGCAATGGCGGTATCATCGCCGGTGATAATGCGATGGCATTCGGCTTCGTTGCCGATCTGACGATCACGCACATGAATCCCGATTACGAAAACATTCAGTCGATTCGTGAGTTCAATGCCCGTTTTGTCGCCGAGAAAAAAATGTTTAGCTCGTTCGTCACCATCGGCGACGGAATGCTGCTTGGTGTGGTGAGTAAATAATTACTGGTGTATCAACTTCGCCGTTAATGTCTCGCCGGAGGCGGAAGTGATTACCACGAACCTTACAGACTCTACAATATATTTTTTTGATTTGACCGAACACTGTGCTCTGCCCAAATTGCGAAATTTCCTTGGCGCAAAGCACAGTCTCGAATGATCAATATATGTCTAATGTATGACTTTTACTGTAACTACTGCTTCATTTGACGGCGTCGTTAGTCGAAGGTGGTATATACCCTCAGCAAGACTAGTAACGTTGAAGCTCTTTTGATGTGACCCCTGAGCCGTAAAGCTGTCAGAGATGAGTGCCACAGATTGACCGAGTGTATTGAACAGCTCAAGTCTTGCGTTTTCTCCAGCCCCAAGACTATAAGTGCAGGTCATTGTTCCTGAGCCAGGATTTGGTATAATACTATTAATAAATACATCCCCCTTTGCAGGATTTGTTAAGGGTTGGTTAACAGAAGTTGTGATTTTAGAAGTATTGATCACTTTTGATGTTGTTCCGATCTCATTTCCCTCTTTTCCATAATAACGGATAATAATAGATGTCGAGTCTGAAGAGCCCGTCTTACTTGGAACAAAAACAATATTCGTATTGACCGTTGGAATTTTCATTTCTGAGGCGTTCGAAACGTTGGTTTTGTACATAGCTGAATTACCCGATACGCTACCACTAAGCCCAAATAAATTGCCAGTATTTAACTCGGTAGGATCAGGTGCACTAATGGCAATGATCGATGCGGCTGTATCAGCAATGGACACGGTAAACGATTCTGTGCTATCGATCGGTGTGATGTCTAAACTAAATATTCTTGGTGCAGAAGAAATATTTTTAGCCACCACTTTCCCGGCTCCATTATTAGTAGGTGCTATCCATCTGTAGATGAATTCACAAGTATCGCCATCGCAATATCCGACCTTTACTTGAACGCTACCATTATAATTTAATAGTTTGTCAACACCAAGTTGGAACCACACAGAGTTGGATGCTGCAGGTCCGTGTGGCAATGAGTTGCCACTACAATTGAGCCGAATCTTAGAGTAGGGGGCACTCGGGCCACCTGAGTTGGCTGGTGTCCAAGCGTAGCTTCCTATCCCCCAAAAACCTGCTGGATCAACTGACGTGGCAATAGATGATCCACCAATATGTCCTGTTGTTGGTGGTGGAAAAAAATTGAGGTCAATTGAGGAGATACGAGATATTGGGGCTTTGACATTACTAACACTAAAGAAATGCCAATCGGTATTATTCGATCCAAATACATGCGGAATTACTTTAAGGGCATCTCCACAATCCTTTGGCATTCTATCACATTGAAAACATATTGTTGTATCACAAGTAAATGATCCTGTACCATACTCAAATGTAAATTTAAATTTTACACATACTAATCCGGAAGCCGTTGTTGAGTACGCACCGAATTTCACGTCAACGGAGTTATTGCAACTTGGAACATAACTCAGTGTGCCACTCGATGAAGCAAAAGTAATGTTAGGGGAAACGGATGTAGGGATGCACGACTCAGTTTCAATATATTTAAGTGCTCCGCCGGTGACGGTATAATCAAGTTTACTCAGTTTTCCCAGTCCGTTGCTTAAGTTAAAGCTGTATTGACAACATTCCTCGTCACCCCCCTCTTCGGTTAATAGATTTGAGCATTCAGGTTTTTTGCAATTTAAGAAATCACGAATAGCCGACTGCCCTGACCCCAGGGCGAGACTATAGGAGCTGGTCGCACCGTTGAACCAGCCTACCTTTGAGGATTCAGTGACAGTATAAATTACACCTGGGAGTAAATTTGTAAAACTGTACCACCCGTTAGCATCAGTTGTATTGGTTTGCGAAGGGGTACCAGGTCTGCTCAAGGTGATTGTCCAATTTGCTACCCCCGGTTCACCATTCTCACGGATGCCATTACAATTTAAATCCCAATATTTATGGCCGCTAATGGTTCCATAGTCTGAGCCACCTGATCCTGAGCAACAGTTGTCACTTGTTAATCCTAGATCTCCAATATTATTTGAAGTGATACCACCAACGATCCTAAATGTGTTTGGGTCAACTTTCCATCGGTATAACCTCACTTCCAAAGTATTAATACCAGAAATTATGGAAACATTTTTTGAGATACTAAATGGACCATCAAAAGAAAATGTCCCGTTGGAGTTGTCGCTACCTCCGAGGTACTGATTATTAAAATAGATGGAACATGAATCATAGGGATGAACAACAATATTTATTTTCCCAGGAAGTGCGGCATTCGCGCAAAATGTTCTTTTGTATGTATAATACCCTCTTGGCTCATGCCATGGATTTGGAAGGGGTGATGCGTGACTCCCACTGTTCGGGAGGCAAGTAATGCCTTGCGGAAGACCACCTGCCCAATAACCAGTAGTAGAGCCAGGTATCCACTGTGTAACAAAAACAGACGCTGGCAGGCTCGTGACTTGTCAGCCTAGTGGTACAGAAGTGAGGCTCCAGTATGGGTCGATAGTACCTGGAGCGTAATTAGCGCCAGTCACTTGATTCTTTCCCGTTGAAAGCGAAAGAAAAGTCTGACTACATGGACCTGGCAAATAAAATTTTATAGATATTGCTATCTTGATACGCTGTTGAAAAACAATTTGAAAATTCTTGTTCAATAATTCGACGTCCAGATCAAGATCTCTGGTTGAACTATCAGTTAAGAAACGAAAGATAGTCTTACCCGGGGCAGGTTCAAATGCCGAGAGTGAATCGGGTTGCCCTGCATAAATTTCCAATGATCGGTCACTAAGGGGTAAGATCGATATTGTGTCAGTAGCCGGCATAAAAGCAACAAACTTTCCTGATTGAAGCGTAACCCTTATTGCTACAATATCGGAACGATCGTTAGGTTGTAAAGCTAATGAAATCGGTAAATTTTTATTTGAGGTATCGATAGAAAGGGTCACATTAACACCACTTCCTTGGCCAAAACAATGTTTTGGGAGTAGGATAAATAGTGACAAAAATAAAGCCCCGAAACAATGTCTAAATTGAAAGTTTTTCATAGTTTTTTGGGAAATAAATGCAGGATAGTCCAATGACCATAGCCTCGAATAAGTGGAATTTACGGAGATTTAGGTAGATGATTTTGAAAAGCTTTGGGTTGATAGTACCGAAAACAAAAATGCGAGGATGATCAGTTGTTTCATAGGGATGCCGGATGATAAAAACAGTATGGGAATATAACCCGATGCTGGTGGGAAAGTTTCTCTCGGTTGAAGTCACTCTTAATAATCACCGTGGGCTTTCGCCCACGGTTACAGAACAACTATTCTAAAAACTATTTCGGGTCTTCCTGCGGAAGCTCATCACCTGGGGCTTTGGCTGGCGGAGTTTGTGATTCGCCCTCGCCATACTCGGTGGTGATGGTAATAGTAAATGCTTTTTCGAAAGTATCGGAGCCTGCATCCATTTTGTGAGCACCAGCGTGCCCCTTCAGTAAAATGCAATGCGAAATGTGCAATACATTCCAGATTGTGCGCTGCCAGGTCACGTAAGCTTTGGCGTATGTGCCCGTTCCTGACGAAAGCGAAACAACTTCGGTTTTGATCTTCTTCCACGAGCCTGCCACAGTGCGAAGTAATTTCTTTTCTGTCTGCGGACATTTCAGTGGCGGAGCGATCTTTAGATCTTTTGCCTCGGCTTTGTCGGCTTCTTCTCGTGTCGGTATTTTTTCGAGGCTGTCGCGCTTAATTATTTTCCCTCTTGGTGGCATTGGTTCTGTTGGGGTGGTGCCGCTGTTATCATCTTGCGGGTCACAGCCGATCGAACCGATGAGCACGAAGACTTCGTCCATCGTTCCGTGATGTGGTCCGCCGTGTCCTTTCCAGAGTGAACACGTAAAGACACCCCAGACTTCATATTTGCTTTTCATCCCATTGACGCACGGCGTATAAAACTTACGTTTGAACGCGCGGTATTTATACGGGCAGGGTTCTTTGACTTTTGGTGAATCAACTCCGTCGAATACATCAAAGAATCCGTCACTTCTCATTTGTACTTTTTTTGTAGTATCTGTAATGCGAAGCAGATCGAAATCGGGGTCGCCAACAATATCAAACATTCTGACATCCGACCAACCATTGTTTGCTCCTATAGGGTTATCGCTGAGATCAGTTGCCTGCACTGCCCAAGCAAAACGAACATTCGGATGTTGTTTGGCAAATGATCGTACGCCAATAAATTGGTTTTCATCATAGTACAGTGAAGCTGTCAATCCTCTCTTTTCAAGCACCGGCGTAGCGGTGTTCATTACTGCTTGTGCATTTTGATTTGGATATACAGGCACAATACGAAGTGTATATTTCACAGAGCTGTTTGGTAATGGCGTTGGTGGAAGCCAGTTAAAACTTGGTGTTGTAGCAATGTCATCGACAGACGCGCTATGAACGTTCGAAGATCGGCTCACCATCACTTCTTTCATCTCATAACGATAATAGAAGATACCCTCTTCTTCCATCAGTCGAGATGTAAAATTCGTTGAGCTTGGTTGATTGATAGCAGAATTAACCGCTCCCGAATTCATACGTGTCAGTTCGGGACGCGCACAAATAAAATGATTGTTGTTCGAAATAATTTCAAATGTACTCAAGCTCGTTAGTGTATTCTTATCGAGAGCCAGCAGCTGTGAAAGCGTGAATGGCTGTGCAGAACTGGGTTTGAGTTTTGTGGGTATAGACTGCGATGATAGCATTGCACCATCGCTCGGGCTCAGGAGCACTGGCGGTTGTAGGTCGCGAATAGAAAACGTATTACACGATGTTGCGCCCAACATTTTTGATGTTTCTGCATCGACAAACCATACGCACAGTTGATAACTGCCTTCTTGCAATCTTCCGGTGCGTTCGGATGTCTGCCTCGAGCCCGAAGCAATATCTACGGCCTGATAGGGTATGAGTTGTGCGGCGTTAAACGTATTTATTCCTTGATGCAATACGATCGTCGGCATCTTTTGGAAATTGGTGCTGGCAACAATTTGTCCGTTGAGCGTAAGTTGTGCCAACAATTTTACCGGCACGTTCAACGGCTGATCGAGCTTTGCCGACACGAGAATGGTTTGCGGCGATGACTGCCAGTCTGATAGATATGGCGATGGGTTCGGCGACAGTATCACGGTCGTGATAATGTTTGCGTTCATACCCGTCTGTGCTTGTGCATCTACGCTGAAAAAAAAGCTCAAGCACAGAACGAGCAGAAACATATATATAGTAGTGTGTTTCATGTGATTTCCTAAATACTGAGTGTTACAAGATCGTCTGAGTGTTCTGATAGGATAACGTTTGGATTGATATGCTTTGTGACGAAACTCCGGTGAAAAGAAATTCAGAACATCCCTGTTATTTTTAAAACCGGTAAGTTCTTTATTATTGCTAAATGGGTCTCCTGTGTAACATTTTTAGGTTTTTCGTGTCCTTAGAGTATTACTACTATATAGATTCATCTCGATGAAAATGATCTTTTATGCAGTTGTTTTACTGCTTCTTGCTATTGAACCGTCGTTTGCGCAACAATTTAGATGGGCCCGGTCACTTGCCGAGCCGAACAAAAGCTCGGTAACTGCGACATCGGTTGATACGGTTGGGAACATCTATACCTTGGGCTATAGCCAAAGAGACAACGAAAGATTGTTTGGATTGCACGCCTCCGGGAATATCTTTTTGATCAAGCACAATACAAATGGCGAGCTACTTTGGCAGAAGCACTTTACCGGTGTTGCTTGTGGCTATGATATGACGGTCGATCGTACGAACAATATAATTATTGTAGGCACATTTCGTGATAGCCTCGTTATTGGAAATTCTACACTCCGAGCAAAAGATTTTTATGCTTCGTTCATCGCGATGTTCAATTCTGATGGCGATCTTCTCTGGCTCACGAAAGATACATCACAAGCAAACTCCGCAAATTTCAGTGTCACGACCGATAAACAAAATGCTGTTTATCTAACCGGTATTGATTACGATATTGAAGGGTATTTTGCAAAATATGATGCAACGGGGAAAAAACTTTGGAAAAAATATGTAAAGAATGTTCGCACCTTTGATGATATCGTCGTTGATGAGAACGGAAATATTTATGTAGCAGGTACTTGCACACCCGAGGCGATGTTTGATCAGATCGCCATACCGGATTCTGTAAAAACGGCGGGTTATGTCATCTTCATTGCGCAATACGATTCCGATCTAAAAGCTAAGTGGATTCATACCGACCGGTACATAACATTTACCATTGCCAATCAACTTGCATTGACGTCTTGGGGGAATGTTGCTCGTTTTCGTGAGACAGCAAGCATAAACAATACACGTAGTCTTGAATTGTTTTCACCCACCGGAGATCAAGGTGTTGCCCCGAGGTTCACACAGGAATTTGCCGACCACGATCAATTCATTATGAATACACTCACAGCGACAGCACCTCACGGTGTTTATATAAGTATGGTTGATCGCGATACGCTCTCCATCATTGAACTTCAACTGCGCATAACTCCCGACACTATTCAATATGGCACTCGTAAACTGGCATCGATATATGGAAAAGATCTGGTGGCTCAAGGAATTAGTTGTGATGCTACCAGTGTGTTTCTCGGAGGATCGTTTACCGACCCTCAGTTAGTATTTGGCGATCTTTCGATCACAAACTCCAATAATGTTTCGGCTTTTGAAAACGACCTGTTCTTGACAAAGTTTAATACCGATGGCTCAGTTGCTGCTGTTAAAGAAAAATATAAAAATAGTGCGGCGCTTTCTTTGTACCCAAATCCGTGTAAAGATGTATTAAGTATTAGCTCATCGAATAGTACACTACAAAATTCTGAAGTAGTGATACGTGACATTCTTGGTAATGTGGTGAAACGTGTTGTCAATACTGAAAGTAGCTCATTAAGTGTGACTGATATTCCAGCCGGAGTATATATGATCTCGGTCACCACTGCCGAAGAAACGCTCACGGGGCGGTTTGTGAAGGAGTAGAGAATAGGGGATTTCCGGCAATTTGACTGAACCAATCCTCCCTAAGTATGTTTAAGTGCTTGTATTCATGCTTCGATTTTGTGTTTCCGAGGTTTAGGTTTCGCATCCAGGGTTCCGGTTTTTTGTTTGAGGTTCAAACCTCGAGCGTTCCGACTTCACTGCTGCCGACACGACATCTTCTCAAGCACATACGCAAAGCGTACTGTATAACAAAAATAACTATTTACAATGATTAAGATCTATGTCGGTGGACTTCCGTACCAAACGGACGAAGACCAGCTTACCCAAATGTTTTCAAGCTACGGCACCGTAGCAAGTGCTCGCGTTATCAATGACCGTGAGACAGGCCGTAGCAAAGGCTTCGGATTTGTCGAAATGGCAGATGACGCAGCAGGCAAAAAAGCTATCGCTGAGCTCAACGAGGCAGAACTTGGTGGCCGTACTCTTACGGTTAACGAAGCTCGTCCGATGGAAGAGCGTTCAGGCGGCGGCGGTAATCGTGGCGGCGGTGGCTATGGCGGCGGCGGTGGAAACCGTGGCGGCGGTGGTTACGGCGGTGGCGGTGGCGGTGGAAAACGCTGGTAAACTAGCGTTACCCCAACCCCGAAGTTAAATCTTCACCTAGCGAGGCAGTAGCAATACTGTCTCGCTTTTTTTTATGACTATACTCTTCCGAAAATGATTTGCAAAATTTTCGTTTGCTCCCTCAGAATGACAGGCTTTACGTTTTTTTTATGAGATGGAGAAAAAACTTCAAGTTTGTCATCCTGCGCCCGGCGAAGGATCTCGCTGTTGAGATTATACGAAACCTGAAGTTTGTGTCAATCTTCAATTTCAGATTCTTCGCTCGTCGCTCAGAATGACACGCTTGAATACTCGGCATCGGAGTCGCTTCAGCGACGGCAACTACATAGCCCACCATTTCAATGGTGGGCGGGCTTTCTTGTCCTGTCTGATCTTGATGTCTTGTACTGGAGGAGATTCTTCGGTCGCTGAAACTTCACGGTTGGGATAGATATTCGTTTGCTCCCTCAGAATGACAGGCTTTACGTTTTTTTATGAGATAGAGAAAAAACTTTAAGTTTGTCATCCTGAGCCCGGCGAAGGATCTCGGTGTTGAGATTATACGAAACCTGAAGTTTGTATCATGCTTCAATTTCAGATTCTTCGCTCGTCGCTCAGAATGACACGTTTGAATATTCTGCATCTGAGTATTCTTCCCGATGTATATAATGAAGGTGTTCCTTAAAATTATTTCCTCTCTTATGTTGTTATAGTGTTTCTAACGGCACAACCCACCAAATTAGAAAGCAAAAATATGAAGCAAAGTCTGACGCATAAAATTCTTTCGGCACATCTTGTCTCGCATCCTTCATTGCCAACTCCGGGCGAAGAAATTGGTTTGCGGATCGATCAAACATTGACCCAAGACGCTACCGGCACGATGGCATATTTGCAATTCGAGTCGATGGGGCTTGATGCGATCAAGACGAAAGTTTCGGTGAGCTATGTTGATCATAATATGCTCCAGACGGGCTTCGAGAACGCCGACGACCATCAGTATCTCCAGTCGGTTGCGGCAAAATATGGTTTGTTCTTCTCACGCCCTGGCAATGGTATTTGCCATCAGGTTCATCGCGAACGCTTCGGCGTTCCGGGCGATACTTTGCTTGGCTCCGATTCGCACACTCCGACTTGCGGTGGTTTGGGAATGATCGCTATGGGTGCCGGCGGTCTTGACATTGCGATGGCTCTTGCAGGACAGCCGTTCTATACAGCGATGCCAAAAGTGATCGGTGTAAAATTAACGGGAAAGCTTCAAGATTGGGTAACTGGTAAAGATGTGATCCTCGAAATGCTTCGCCGCTTGACCGTCAAAGGCGGCACAGGTAGAATCGTTGAGTATTATGGCGAGGGCGCACACAACTTGCCGATCGCCGACAGGTTCACGATCTGCAATATGGGTGCCGAACTTGGCGCAACCACATCGCTCTTCCCATCGGACGAAGCGACCTTAGCATTTTTGAAATCGCAAAAGAGAGAAGCCTCATGGCTTGAGATCAAAGCTGATGAAGGCTGTGAGTATGACGAACACGTCGAGATCAACCTCACTGAACTCGAACCGCTCATTGCCCAACCGCATATGCCCGATAACGTGGTGAAGGTGCGCGAAGTAGCTGGTACGCCTATCGCACAAGCATGCGTCGGAAGTTGCACTAACTCCAGCTATCACGATCTCGGTATCTCGGCATATATTTTGAAAGATAAAGTTGTTAATCCGAATGTCAGTTTTACATTGACACCGGGTTCGAAACAAGTTTTTGAGATGATCGCTCGTGACAAAGATATGACACTGGCGATGCTCATCAGATCAGGTGCCAGAATTCTCGAATCAGCTTGCGGACCCTGCATTGGTATGGGCCAAGCCCCACCGTCAGGCTCGGTATCGGTACGCTCATTCAACAGAAATTTTGAAGGCCGCTCTGGTACTGCTGATGCGAAAGTCTATCTCGCAAGCCCCGAGACTTGCGCCGCCTCTGCATTAATGGGCGTCATCACCGATCCGCGCGATCTGGGAATTCCATTCGAGAGTATCGAAGATCCGAAAGAATTTTTTGTGGTTGATGATATGGTGATCCCACCGACTGCCGAAAAAGCAAGTGTGAAGATCCTTCGCGGACCGAATATCAAACCGCTTCCGCATTTCGGCGCATTGCCTGAAAATTTATCGGGCAAAGTATTATTGAAGATGGGCGATAATATCACCACCGATCATATTATGCCTGCCGGTGCGAAAGTATTGCCACTGCGCTCGAACATTCCTGCGATCAGCGAATTTACATTGGTCAGAGTCGATCCTGAATTCCCGGCGCGTTGCAAAGAGTGGGGCGGCGGAATGGTTGTCGGCGGCGAGAACTACGGACAAGGTTCATCGCGCGAACACGCCGCGCTCGCACCGCGCTATCTCGGCGTAACGGCAGTGATCGTCAAGAGCTTTGCGAGAATCCATCTCGCGAATCTTATTAACTTCGGTATTCTGCCTGCTACATTCGTTAATGTTGCAGACTACGATACCATCGAACAAGGCGATGAGTTGGTAGTTGAAAATGCGAGAACGCAGATCGCCGATCATCCTGAAGCGATCACGCTTACCAACAAAACGAAAGGCATCACCTACCAGATCACCAGCCCGCTAACCGAACGCCAAAGAAATCTCCTCTTAGCTGGCGGTACATTGGCTTATGCAAAACAAGAGGCTGATAAAGTAGCTGCGTAAAAGAACGGTATAATATTAAAAAGCAGGTAAGAATGTTATTCTTACCTGCTTTTTTTTATAAGACGTTACATAAGTAACATCATAAACTGGAAGTATTTTGTTTGACGAATGCAGGATATTAATCTGAGCCAATTTCACACAAAAGGGTTCAATTTTTTTTCGGAAGTTTCCATCCCACAGCCTTTCCATCTCGGATGACAAAAATTGTATCAGAGTAAGAATTTTTAAAAATGGAGTCTCCTTTTGATATATAATTATAAAAATCAGACGGTTTTACAGTTAAATTGAAGTTACAAATGAACTTAATCCACTTATCAGCACTGTCTAATTTAATAGCAACTATACCTCGCCCGCTGGATTTATCAGACAGGTGCCCTGACAGGTAACTTCCGATTATCTCATGATTATCTTCTTCACAATCCTTTAACAGAAAAAGCATTAGGAAGGCAGAAATTACTATAATCAAATATCCTCGAACTTCAGCTTTGGTCATTTTAATTATTTTGTTAAAATAGGGAAAGGTAATCCCGTAGGGCCAACAAGCAATGTTACTTTGCCTAAGTCATAAGTAACATCATAAGCTGGAAGTATTTTGTTTGACGAATGCAGGGTATTAATCTGAGCCAATTTCACACAAAAGGGTTCAATTTTTTTTTGAAAGTTTCCATCCAATACCATTTCCATCTCGGATGACAAAAATTGTATCGGAAAGAGCATTTTTGAAAATGGAGTCACCTTTTCTAATATAGTAATAAAAAAACTGAGGCTGAGCAGTTTTGTTTATTTCACAAACGAATTGGATCCATTTATTGCTACTGTCTAATTTGATATAAATCACTTCACGTTCGTTTGATATCGCAGAAATATGCCCAGAAAGATGGCCTCCAATTATCTCGTGATTGTCTTCCTCACAATTTCTTAACAGAAAAATCATTAGGATGGCAGCTATTGCTATAATTAAATATGCTCGAACTTTATCCTTAGTCATTTAATTATTTTGTTAAAATAGGAAAAGGTAATCCCGTTGGGCCGATGAGCAATGTTACTTTGCCTAGGTCATAAGTAACATCATAACCGGAAGCACTTTGCTTGATTAATGCGGGCATATTAATTTGAGCCATCCCGGGATTCAAATAAAAGCCGTAAGCTACTCCACCGGAAACAATTATCTTGGAAGAAGATTTTGATGATTTACTTACAGAAAATTACCTCCCCAGCCAGGTTTCTTTACATCAATACTTACACCTATATTTGCACCCCCACTTTTTATAATACCTTTATCGCGACCTGATAGAAATTACTGACCGCACCGATCACTTCGTATTTAATGTAAAATGATCGAACAAAATCATTGAAGGCGAGGTATTCGTGAGCAGGGACGTTGAACTCGTCGAAAAATATAATATCGCCGCTTTTGAGGTATGGTGCAAGCGACGCAAGCACAAAGAGAGTCGAGCTATAGAGATCGGCATCCATCATTAGGATGAGCTTCCGACCCAGCTCTCGCTCCTTGATAAATTTCGGTAGTGTCTGTTGGAATAATCCTGTCAAGTAGGTGATGCGGGCATCGCCGATCGCCGGAGGATCACCAAAATTCATATCGCCTTTTTTGTACGGACCCCAATCTTCGGGCAAGCCGGTGAAGGTATCGAAGCCATAAAATCTGGCATCAGGGTTTGGGTTATTGCTCGTCCACCAACGCATAGAAAGTCCTGAGGCAACACCGAACTCCAGATAGTCAAAAGCCGCAAGTTGCTCCGACGTTCTGACGAAATCATAGAGTTTGTAACGCTTGTCGTAGTCGCGTTTGAAGCTGTAAAAATCGTTGAACTTGACGCTCGGCGAGTGCTGGCTGATCCATTTCGAAACAGCCGACAGCCCCGACGCAAAGCGCATCACTTTTGCTAACGGCTCGAAAATAATATGGAGCCGCAAGAAAAAGAACAACCCCTTTAATAATCCACGTAATTTCATTAGAGTAAGCTCGAAAATCTACTATGAGATGAAAAATACCACTCTGAAACCGCAAAATTACTACAATGTTCTCGTTATTTGTTCTAACAGGTGAAAAACCGGGTAGTACAGTACCGAAATTGAGTGCGATTTATCGAGAAACAAAGCGAATCCGAAAGCGTTAAGTAGTTATCAATTTCGGCTATTTACACACCCATTTCATCCTATGCGTACCACCTATCGTTTACTCTTTCTTCTGCCGCTGTTTATTCTTGCGTCTTGCAGCGAGCGGAGCCAACTGCCCGGCAAATCATTTGAGGGCAGGATCGTCCAGAAGATCACTGTCAGCGGCGGCAATCTGTTTGATGATACCACAACACCACCAAAAACCATCACCGCGCCACCGCAAAAAATACCAATGGCAGGCGGTGCGTCAATGTCGGTGACGATGTTTACCAAAGGTGACAAAGTAGCTTATGATGTTTCGCTGATGGGTTTCCCGATCCAACTGCATTCGATCATTGACCGCAATGCCCGAACGATCACCTTTCTTGCGCCAAACAAAGTAGCCTATGTGACCGATCTCCGATCGATCGATTCGAAACGCCCGGCGATAGACGACTCGATCAACTCACATCAAAGTCTTTTGGATTCATTGCAACAGCATCTGCCGAAACCCACAGGGAACAAGAAAGTGATCAATGGCTTAGCCTGCGAAGAATATCGTACGAACATTGCTGGGAATGAAATGACACTGTGGCTGACGCAAGACCCGCGCCTAAAATTCTATGATATACTGCGCGATGCCCTGCTCGGCAAACAGCGCACCGGGCTCGGTGGTATGGAGCAAGTAATGGCAATTCTTGCGCCGATCGTCGGCGATGGGCACGTCCCGGTTTCGACCGAAATGTCGAAGAACGGCAAGATCTTTATGAAGAGCGAGTTGGTCGAGATGTCGGAAGAAAAAGTATCCGACGATGTATTCGAAATTCCAAAAGGATACACTATCCAAAAAGAAACCCCAGAAACAAAAAACACACCAACGCCCTCCGCACCTGAAAAAAGCGACAAATAGAGAAGAGTTATACTCTCTTTTTTGCTCTAAGAGTTGATACTTTCTGCAATGGGCGGTGTTGTTAATAGACAGTGTTGTTAATATAGATAATTATTACCCAATGAGTCTATTGCAGAAAATATCGATATTATTCATCTTCGTCTGCCTACTGGCAGGCTCTACTACTGCACAACTACACAGTGTACCTGGCAGAGTATTATTCCGAATTTCACCCGATGCCGTCGAGGCGTTCCGTCAGGGGTTCTCGCCATATATCAGTACCGATAAACATTTCGACCCACAACGCTGTGCCGTAAACGACCCGAAGGCGATCTCTGCACTCCTGCAATTACCAAATGCCGTAAAAGTCATTGCTCTCAAACCGTTTGTTGCGCAACATAATGTTGTTCTCGAAGAACTTCGCGAGAAAGGGAATCCGATCTTATTTGCGCAAGTAAAGAATACTGATCGCATATCCGAAAGCGAGAATGTACATCTGTTGCGAGTCAGCGAAGAACAGTTATCTCGTTGGTTCGAATTGATCACCGATACATCGATCACGCCCGAAGCACTGAGCAAGATCTTGAAAAAGAATGGTCTTATCGAATCAGCAGAGCCGCGTTATAAATATAGTTTGTGTTTCACTCCGAACGATTCGCTCTACTCACAGCAGTATTCTTTGCAATTGATCAATGCTCCCGCGGCATGGGATATTCAGCGTTGCGACTCAACAATGCTCGTTGCCGTTGATGACATCGGTACCGATTGGACGCATATTGATCTTCGCAATGCGATCTATATCAATAAAGGTGAAACAGGTTTCGATGCTGATGGTCTCGATAAACGCTCGAATGGTGTTGACGATGATGGCGATGGTTTTATTGATGATTGGCACGGTTGGGATTTTTCGGGGGACAATAATACTGCCCCTGATAACGACCCCTTTCCCGGAAGAGAGCACGGAACACATACCGGTGGTATTATGGCAGCGAGCGGGAATAATCGCTCTGGTGTGTGCGGTGTCGCTTTCGGTGCAAAACTCTTAGTAATAAAATGTGGCGATAATACTGGGTCCGATGTATCGTTCGGCTATGAAGGAATTGTGTATGCCGCAGATATGGGCTCGAAGGTCGTGAATAATTCTTGGGGTGGCAACACTCGCTCGGATGTCGGGCAGGGAATTATAAATTATGCAACCGCAAAAAATTGTGTGGTCGTTGCGGCATCGGGCAATGACGGAAGGTTCGAAGACTTCTACCCTGCGAGCTTCGATAACGTGTTGTCGGTTAGCTCGGTCGATCAAAATGCTTCGCTGAGTTCTTTCTCAAATTTTGGTACACACGTTGATGTCTGCGCACCAGGTGGCGGAGTTCTGAGTACGGTGCCAGGCAATAGTTATGCTAACCTTTCTGGTACGAGTATGGCATCGCCAACGGCGGCTGGTGCTATCGCGCTGATCCGTCAAAAATATCCCAATCTCAATCCCGCACAAGCCATCGAACAACTCAGAGTATCTTCCGGCGGACTCACGAGCAACCCATTCCCAGAATATACAGGCGGTGGATTGATCAATATTGCAAACGCACTTGGCGCAAGCCCAAAACACTCTGCACGAATTGTCTCTGTTGAAATTAATGACGAGGATAACGATCATCAACTGACTTCGAGCGAAGGTGCAGATATTGCACTATCAGTAAGAAATTATCTCGACCCGATCATGAACTTGCAGGCGCAGATCGAGATCGTTTCGGGTGCGGAATACATTAGTAATTTTACGCCGCTCATTCAATTCGGCAATGCGAACACTCTTGATGTGATACAAAATGTCGTTGGTTCGTTTCATCTCTCGGTTGCGGCAAATGCACCCCCGAATCAGGTCATCACTGTTCGTGTGAAGTTTAGTAGCAAGCCATCAAACTATGGTCCGGACATTGATTATTTTTCGTTTACGATCAACAGATCATATCTCGATCTCAATAAAAATAATCTGACGGTCACCGTTGATTCTAAAGGTGGTATCGGCTATAATGATCCGCGAGGTAATTCGCAAGGTTCAGGATTTGTCTGGACCAACTCGCCACCGTTTATTTCACCACAAAACAACAGTGTGCTCTCTCAAGCAGGGCTGATGATCGGGATAGACACCAACCACGTTGTGGCTTCCGCGTCCGGGCAATATAGTGGTGCCGATGCCGATCAGGATTTTAGTACGACCTCGGCGGCACGTTATGTTCCAGAACCTGATAGATCAAATGCTATTCAAGAAATAGAGACCTACTACAATGACGCCCTCGCCGATCCTGAAGTTCAAGTAGGTGTTTCGGTACGAAGCCGCTCGTATGTTTTTACTCAAGGTGCATCGGCCGATGCCGCGGTGTTTGATTATTTGATCGTCAGAGGTACGCCAGAAAATGGTATTGCAGCGTCGGACTCAACGGCTATCGCACTGTTTATGGATTGGGATATTGGCGCTTCCGGTGGGGCGAATACCACATCGGTCTCGAGCGTTGACAGCTCTATTTTTATTACCAAGCGCCTCGATCCGCAATATCCGATGGTTGGGATTAAACTGATCTCAGCCATTCCATCTCAGGCATCGCAAAATTTTTATGCGCTCGAGAATGACGGCTCAAACGGCAGTTATCAAACCTATAACGGTTATCCTAAATATGCAAAGTGGATCACGATGACTACTCCGCGCCCCAATGCCGGACCTAGTGATGTTTCGATGATCTTAGGTTTGAAAAATGTACCACTCGCATCGATCGATTCGATTGAAGTGACCTATATCATCGCTCTTGGTGGTGATGAGAATGCTGTGAAATCATCGATCGATAAAACGGAGCAACTATGGAATGGCACCAGCGGAGTTCATCAAATTCCATCTTCAACAGTTGATATTCAATGCTACCCAAATCCTTTTTCTGATATTGTTCACTTGAATTGGGTTAGTAACGACAGAGAAACTTCATTCATTACGATCACTGATGTTCTTGGAAGGGTAGTTGTTTCCAAAGAAGTATCACAACAGCGTATCACGCTCGATCTGCGTTCGCTTTCACGAGGTGTATATCATCTTGTACTTGAGTCGAACGGAAAACGCTCGGAGCAAACGTTGGTTGCTCAGTAATTTGCTTAGTAATTAGACGGCGTATTCTTTTACGACATTTCTTGCGATCACCATTCGTTGGATCTCGCTTGTGCCTTCGCCGATGGTCAGGAGCTTGGAGTCGCGCCAGAATTTCTCGACAGGGAATTCCTTGATATATCCGTATCCGCCGTGTATCTGAATCGCTTCTTCACAGATGTTCACACAAGCCTCGCTCGCAAACATTTTTGCCATCGAAGCAGGAATGCCATACGGTTCGCCGCTATCACGAAGTGCGGCAGCTTTGTAGGTAAGTAAACGTGAAGCATCGAGCTTCATTGACATTTGTGCAAACTTAAACTGTGTGGCTTGCATATCCGAAAGAGCTTTGCCAAATTGTTTGCGCTCTTGTGCATATTTGATCGCGGCTTCAAATGCCCCCTGAGCACAGCCCACACTCAGTGCCGCGATAGCAATGCGCCCACCATCAAGCACTTTTAATGCCTGCACAAATCCTTCGCCTTCAGTGCCAAGAAGATTTGCGACCGGTACCTTCACGTTATCAAGCAACAGACTTGAGGTGTCGCTTGCGCGCATCCCAAGTTTATTCTCTTTTTTTGATGCGCTAAATCCGGGCATTGATTTATCAACGACAAATGCGCTAATGCCATGCGAGCCTTTTGCACGTTCGGTAATGGCCATGATGACCGCTGTTTTGCCGTAGGTGCCGTGGGTAATAAAATTCTTTGCACCATTGAGGATGTAGTGGTCGCCGTCGCGAACGGCAGAAGTTTGCATACCGCCGGCATCCGAACCCGAACTTGGTTCGGTCAGTCCCCACGCACCCAGCACCTCGCCACTGGCAAGTGCGGGGATATATTTTCTCTTTGTTTCTTCTGAGCCAAATGCAAAAATATGACCGGTGCATAAACCGTTATGTGCGGCGATCGACAGCGCAACCGATGGGCAGACTCGTGCGAGTTCTTCGATGATGATCGCATTTTCGATAGCACCAAGACCAGCACCACCATACTCGGTGGGGATCATAATACCGAGAAACCCAAGCTGTGCCATTTTCGAAAACACTTCGAGCGGAAACGTTTGCGATTCGTCCCATTCCATCACATGAGGTTTGATCTCGCCTTCGGCAAATTCACGCGCGAGCTGACGAATGGCGTTCTGGTCGTCGGTTAACTTAAAATCAAGCGAAGTGTCTGTCATAGTTTCGGTCTGTCTTTAATGATACAAATATACCAGTTCGGAGCCGAGACCCCAACCGATTGACTGTTTCAGAGAATTTATGCGGAGTGTATGCCTACTTTTTCGGGTCGCTGTTTGGGGGCGTTACCTGAACCGGTGGTGGGGTCGCCGGAGGTATGGGTTTTTCATCCGGTTTTGGTAATTCGACAGGTGTTGTTGGAATTTGTTGTAGCCCTGATGAATCCTTTTTTGTGGAGTCAACGATCGCTACGGCACCATTCCAATTCGTATTGAAATATAAAATTTTTGGTTTTAACGCATCATACGAATACTTCATAAACCGACCCCAGATCGGTGCGGCGGCTCGTCCGCCTTGTCCGTCGGCACTGGTGAAGGTAACCCGCTTATCATCGAACCCGACCCATACACAGGCGGTATAGAGCGGTGTATATCCGCAGAACCATGCGTCGGCGTAGTTTTGGGTCGTGCCCGTTTTTCCGGCGGCAGGGTAATTAAAAAAACGGCGAATACTCGATGCTGTTCCGCCATCGACAACCGCTTGTAAACTTTTGGTCATCATCTGGGCGATCTTCGGCTCGAAGACAAGATCAAATTCGGGTTTTGCTTTGTAGATCACTTTTCCGTTGCGATCTTCGACTCGAACAATAGCATAAGGCGTTGCCCGAACACCATCATTGGCAAAAGTAGAATAGGCGCTGGCAAGTTCTATCGGCACTACTTCGGCTGTGCCGAGTGCGATCGATGGTACTGCCGGAATATTAGATTTTATACCCATCCGTTTGGCGAGCTTTACCACATCGGTAACCGAAGTCAGATCGAGAATGGCATGAACAGCGCAGAGATTGACCGACCACTGCAAAGCCGTGCGGATAGATTTCATCCCACCGATCGCTTCGCCCATATTGCTGGGGCGCCACACTTTATCTCCATCCGGCATTTCGATCGCCTCATTTGAAACCATCGACTCGGGCGTATAGCCTTTCTCGAATGCGCTGGCATACACAAATGGTTTGAATGCCGAACCGGGTTGGCGCAGGATCTGGGTGGCATGATTAAGCCCATACCGATGCTCGCGATAGTTCGAACTTCCGACCATTGCTAAGATCTGTCCCGTGCGTTGGTCGAGGCACACGAACCCTGCTTGCAATTGTAATTCTTCGCGCTTGACGCTATCGATAAATTTTGGGTCAGTACGCAGCTTTCGCTCGATCTTGAGTCTTTCTTTTCCGTCTTCAATGTTATGTACCATCGGTGTGCTTCGCGCGGCTTTGGCAACCAATGAGTCGAGAAGTTCTTGATGTTGTTTCCAATTCCAACGCTTGTTCACAATGTCGCGCTGATACTGGGCGATATGCTCATCGACGGCTTTATTAGCGGCGCGTTGCATCTGAGCATTGATCGAAGTAAAGACCACTAATCCATCACGATAAAAATCGTACGGCGCAAGCTCCGGCATTTTTTGTAGTTGCTGGCGCACCATTTCGACAAAATGCGGAGCGATACCCTGATAGGCTCGTGCCGGCACGACCTTGATAGGGTCTTGCTTATATTTATTTGCTTTTGCCTGATCGAGATAGCCAGCATCGACCATATTTTCGATCACGGTATTACGACGAGCTAATGCACGATCATAATTATCTTCAGGGTCGTAATTTTCTGGTCCTTTTAGAATGCCGATCATAAATGCACATTGCGCCGGAGTCAGTTTCGAAACATCTTTCCCGAAATACACTTGGCTTGCGACCGCTATTCCGTATGCACCGCGACCCATATAACACACATTGAGATACATTTCCAAGATCTCATTCTTGGTATGGGTTCGCTCGATCTGCACAGAGCTCACGGCTTCGCGCATCTTACGGAGCACGCTTTTTTCTTGCGAAAGATAAAGATTTCTCGCAAGCTGTTGGGTGATCGTGCTCGCCCCTTGCTTTGGGCTAAGAGTAACGACATCGGTCCAGAGCGATTTTACGGTGCGCCAGACGTTCATACCCCAATGATTATAAAAATCACGATCTTCGGTGGCTATCAACGCATCGATCAACGTCTTGGGGACTTCCCGAAGTTTGACGGTCGTGCGATTCTTAATATAAAATTGGTCGAGGGGTTCGCCATCGGAGCTGATAATACGTGTTGCAAGCTCGGGATGTGGGTTCTCGAGCTGGTCGAGCGTCGGGACGCCCTTGAGCACCTCAAAGATCAGCCACGGAAGACCGATGCCAAAAATAACGATAAGGACGAGTAGGCGTTTCCGTTTTTGCACGAACGCCGAAAAATTTTCCCACGGCGTTTTGCCATAGTGAGAAGCCGAGGAGTGATGCTCCTGGTGAGGTTCAGTTTCTTGGTGTTGTTGTTCGTCCACTATCACAAATTTACAACGTTATGAGAGCGCAGTTGTTTCAGAAGCATTTTCGAGACGAAATCCTGTTGCATCAAAAACTCCGTAACTGAAGTGCTTGAGCCAGTCGCCGAGATTGATATAGAAGCCATCGCCTATCGGGGTGATCTCCGGTTTATGCCGATGTCCCATCACGACATAATCAAACCCCTCTGTTATTTTTTTCTCGGCAAAGATACGAAGTCCATCTTGCTTCTGCAACACATCGCGCTGATCGGTATATGCCCGCGAAGAGCCGCTCATTTTTTCAGCGATCGCTACGCCGATGTCAGGATGCAACCAGGAGTAGCACCACAACAAAAATTTATTTCTGAGAATTGAGCGTAAGATGATATAGCCAGTATCATTCAATGCTTTGCCATCACCGTGAGCGATATAGAATTTTTTCCCGAAGAGCACCGGCTCAAGATCACCGCTATGGACAGGGATGTTCAACTCACGCTGAAAATAATCTCGGTGTCCGAAATCGTGATTGCCCATTAAATATTCTACTGGTATCAGCTCTTTGATCTTCGCAAGCGCGGCAAGGATGCGAACATGACGACGAGGGATCACTTGGCGATATTCGAACCATGAATCGAAGAGATCACCAACGATATAGAGCGAGATCGCTTCGCCGCTCTGTGCCTCGGTCTCGATACGTTCGAGCACCCCGAGCAGCTTGCGCTCACGCGCTCGGTCGGCGTCGCGGTCGTTGCCGTAGCCCAAATGGCAGTCGCTGATAAAATAGTGCTTTGGCATTGTTATACTACGAAAATACAGCCGGATGAAACAACTTAACCCAAGTTGGTGTCTTTTGTAGAGAATGGGCAATAAAATTTCATATCATAATACGAGTTATTATTTCTGAGGTTGCGACTTTGTGGCTCAGTACTCGGATTGGTTTAGGTATCAACTAATACTTCAAGCCTGTCATCCTGAGCCCGGCGAAGGATCTTATTACTGCCCACAGCACAATTGCGATCTTCTCTATGGCTGGCGTTCGATTAAAAATTTGCTACAACTTCATACTTCTCCGTAACTTTCAGTCGCCGGTGTTGTTGTATTTATAGATATTGTGTATTACGGATTGTATTTCGACAAGATCCAAATGATGAAACGACTGTTGATTTTCGCGCTGATTGCATGTTGTTCTCCCCTGACAGCAATATTTTTTTCGTGCACACCGGTTTGTGATTATCCCGAAAGCCGTCAGGCGAAGCTCCGACTGATCAATGCAATGCCCGATCAGGATATGATCACCGTCTGGCTCAATGGACGAGTATTCAAAAAAGATTATACGTATGAAGTGCCGTGTGATTCTTGTTATTCAACCAGATTCTTCGATGGCAGTGGGCTTGGGACAGGGAAAACACATATCACGGTCACTTCAGATGCCGCCGGTCGAGATACCATTTTTGTTGACTCAGCAAATTTAACGTTAAACAGAGAGACGATCATCATCATCGGTCGTGCTCACACAAAACTTTCTGTAGAAAAAAATACAAAGAAGGCTTTGCTTCTTGATGATGAGCACTATCCAAGTGACAGTCATACCTGGATTCGTTTTATCCACGCTATCCCCGACCTTCCCTCGCTTGATATTAATTGGGACTCAACGGCTACGCCTAATGCAACGTTTGCCTATGGCGAAAATGTCGTTCAGTATTTTAATTTAGATTCGACAAAGCGTTTATTGATGACCGAAGCAGGCAACCCTTCAAATGTCATTGCGCTGATTCCTTACAATTTTAATTCGAAAGATTTTAAACTGACGGCCGTTATTCGCGGAAGAACCAAACCGGTCGGGAAAGAATACACAGCTTCGACACTCTTGCTATCTGATGCGCCTGTCGGGAATGCAGTCCTGACCTTCAAAACCTTTGGCTTACGAATGATGAACGCCTCTCGTGCGGAGACTTTAAGTTTGTTAGTAAAGAGCCCTACTGACCAAGGCATCCGGAGCAACTACCCACAGCAACAGGCTTCGGTCATCGATATTCCGAGCGACTCGCTCTCGAAATATTTTGCGCTCAATCCATTACTCAATAGTAATTCAAAATATTATTACAGTAAGAATCACGACACTTCGCCGCTGGATATTCTCGACTCGGTAAGTCAAGCAGCATCGGTTGACCAACGATATACGTTTGTGACGATCGAGAAAATTCCGTTCGGGCAAAGTGGTTCGGCGCTCGACCATCTGGTGTTACTTGATACGCTCTCTTGCCCAAGCGACACAAATGTTACGCGTGTTCGGATGGTAATGGCAACGCCCGATCATCCGAGTATTACGGTCTCTTTCGGTACGAAGACCGTTACGATGACCAACAAACAAGTAGAATTTTTCGATATTCCCGTCGGTGTAAAACAATTACAATTGAGCGACGGAGCATCGAATCGGACGGTTTCAGTAACGGTAAATGGTGGCAGACCAATGTCAATTTATTTGCTTCCGAGACAGGCAAGTGAACAATTTCCGATAAAAGCCGTTATTGAATAGGAGAAGCCGCAAAAACCCATTCTTTGGGTGAGGCTCTCAAAAATTGAGTATTTTCGTTGTCCGGCGTTTTGATTCATAATCGCCACGCCACAGAGTTGTGTAGGAAAACCGTATAGCGTCATTACCATACGGCAAATACTATATACTGTTTTCATCATACATCATTTTTAAATAAATCGAGTACAGATACATATGAACTTCTCAAGCTCACGACGCCCCCTTGTGATCGGACTTGCCACTGTTCTGGCTGTGATCGCGATGGCTACATTGTTTGAACCAAGTGTAGCGTTCCGCTCAGTCAAAGCGAAATTGAAGCAATGGACGGCTGCACCTACTTCTTCACCTACGGCAACCTATAAGGCATTCAGCAAACCAATGCCTGTTCCAATACCGCAACCTGATACTTCAACCAACCAATTTAGAAAGTTGATCGTCAAGAATCTTGGCCCGATCATCAATTCGGGAAGCGAAGATTTCGGTCCGACGATCACGGCTGACGGCAGAACGATGTATTTTGTTTCCAGACGCCCCGGTAAGGGCTATGATGATTTTTGGGCAACCACTAACCCCAGTGGTGATGACTCGACTTGGGTTACGCCAACCAACCTCGCAGATATTAATAGCGAGTTTGGTGATGGTGCCGCGTCGATCGCTGCTGATGGACAGACGATCTATTTCGCGACCAACCGTGGAACGACCGAAAAAAATGATATGAATATTTGGGTCGCGACGCTCGAAGGTCGTGAATGGAAAAATATGCACGAGGTCGGTGCTCCGATCAACACCACAAAGTGGGAATCGCAGCCGGCTATCAGCCCTGATGGCAAAAGAATGTTCTTTGCATCGAATCGCGATGGCAAGATCGGCACCGAAAATGGTGCGAACGTCGATATTTTTATTTCGCATCTCTTGCCTGATGGTCGTTGGAGCCAGCCAGTCAATCTCGGACCAAAGATCAACACCAGTGGTTATGACGGCTCGCCGTTCTTAGCTGCCGACGGACAAACGTTGTATTTCTGTTCTGACGGACATGGCGGAGTTGGTAAAAAAGATATTTTCTTCTCAGAATTTATCGGACCAACTGATCAGGACTGGAGCACACCGATCGCGCTTCCTGAGCCGATCAACAGCTCGTCAGATGATATGTTCTTGACCGTCCCTGCCTCGGGATCAGTATTGTTCTTTGCTTCTAATCGTGGTGGTGGTTCGGGCGGACTTGATATTTATATGGCAATGAACCCGCCACAGCCAAAGCCAACACTCGTATTGCGTGGTATTTGCTTTGACGTCAATACCAACGACAAACTTGCTGCTCACGTCATCATCAAAGATGAGCAGACCGGCGACGTCGTCTATGACAAAGTGGCTAATAGCGAAAGTGGTGAATATCTTTGTGTGCTTACCCCAAACAAAACTGGTTATCTTGGCGGATCATATCTCGTCAGCGCTACCGAAGCTAATCACTTCCCATATCCTGAAACACGTGTCTCTATCCCATTGCGCAACGACAGCTCGCGTATCATCACGCACGACATCCCGATGAACAACGAAGAGCCACCTGTTGTAAAGTGGATCACAGAGAAGCCTGCATTGATGACAGAGCTTCCTGGCAAATTTCCTGACTTTAAGGGCGTGATCATCCGTGAAAAACTCACCATCGAGTTGTTTGCTCTCTTGCCGATGGTATTCTTTGATGAAGGCAATGGCTCTATCCCGCCGCGTTATGTTCTCTATTCAAGCCCTGCCGAAACTCAAGGCTTTACCGAAGATACGATCACCGCGACCTACAACGGATATTATAATTATCTGAACTGTCTCGGTTTCCGTTTGCGCAATCATCCTGATGCGAAGATCGGGCTTGTTGGTTGTAACTCACAACAGTCTGCACAAGAAAAATCTACCGATCTTTCTCGCACTCGTGCCGAGAACGTGAAGAAATATCTCACTGAAATATGGGGCATTGACGGGGGACGTATTTCGCTCGAAGCCCGCAATTTGCCGGCTAACTCGACACTTTCAACAACACCAGAAGGTATTGAAGAAAATCGTCGCGTCGAAGTACTTTCAGAAGATTGGGAAATTATCAAACCGATCCGTCGCGAAACTCTCGTGAAATATCCTGATTATCGCACAGCAAAATTCTCGCTCAAGAATGGTATTCGTGATGAGCGTGTCAAGAGCCGCGAGTTGGTCATCACTCATGCTGGTACCGAGTGGGCAAAAATTTCTGATCTTGGTGCTGTCTCGACAACCGAGTCGGGCGAATGGAATTGGCGTTCGGATGTTGGGCGCAAACTTCCTGAAGATGAGACCGATCTCGGAGTTCAGCTCAATGTGACTGACGTCGCTGGCAAAGTCCATCAATCAGCTGTCGATATGACCGGAGTTCGTCAGTTCTCACAAAAAGATGTGACCGCAGAGCATCTTTCTGACAAAACTCGTGAGACTTACAACCTTATCCTTTTCAAGTACAACAGCTCGGAAATGGGTAAATGGAATCAGAAGATCTTGCAAGAGTTTGTGTTCCCACGTATCAAAAGTGGTTCGGATGTGAACGTCAACGGCTATACAGACATCCTCGGTACACCTGACTATAACTTGAAACTTTCGAGCAATCGCGCAAGTGCTACCTTGAGAGATATTCAAGCGAAAGTCAAAGGGAATGTTCATACTCTTAAGTCAACAGGGTATGGCAAGTCTTCACCTTCGGGTCAACCACTCTATCCGAATGAAACACCGGAAGGTCGTTATTACAACCGTACGGTGCAGGTCGTGATCGAGTCACCGATCGAATAAAATATAATGTTCTTTATCCAAACCCCGATCATCATCGTTCGGGGTTTGGGTATGTATCCCTCTCGGACGGAACGTTCGTTCAAACGGTTGGTTTAAAATTGTGTGTGTGTCTGCCCTCATAGAGTAACTTCAGGGCGCGAGTTGTGTTTTAATGATGTGGCTACATCATTTACTGAAAGGAACAGCAGCGATATGTTTCGAAGATTGTCCCAACTCATACTCGTCATCGCGATAACGATGACTTTCATAGGCTTACACCAAAGCACTGTTTCTGCTCAAGGCAGAATCACACACGTCATCACGTCAGAAAATCAGAGCGCACCAAGTTTAGGTAGAGATCTGTGGTTTTGTATCCCACAAAATTTTGATAGAACACTTGATAATACTAGATATTTTTATATCTATATTTCATCACCTCGTAATACAACCGCCTATATTCAGGTCGGGAATGCACCCGTACTTGTTCGACCCATTACTGCTAACCAGACAACAACCCTCTCCTCACTTCCGCCGGGTAATGAAATATCAAAAAGTGCTGAGTTGCAAACAAGTGATTTTATCGAGTCAAATAAAGCAATTCACGTTTGGTCGAACGATGCTGAGCTTTCTGTCTATTTCCTTTCTCGTGCACCTTATACGACCGATGGTATGTATGTCATCCCCACGATCGGTTGGGGTACAGAATATGTGGTAGCTTCGTATAATTCTTTTATTGTTGATCCAAAACTTGCCGATCTTCCTTCGGAGTTTTGTATCGTTGCAAATCAAGATAACACCTTTGTCAGTATTGTCCCATCAACCGACATTCGACAAGATGGCTTTCCAAATGTTGCGGCACATCCCAAAGGTCAGCAATTTAGTGTTCTACTGAACAAAGGACAGTGTGTTCAGTATCAATCGACGACACCACCAAGCGATCAAACTGATGTAACGGGAACAAAAATTACTTCAGATAAGCCGATCGGGCTTATCGGGGCGTCCGTATGCCCAAATGTGCCACCACAGGATCCTTCGTGCGATCATATATTAGAGATGATTCCGCCTGTGAGGGTATGGTCGAATACTTATTTCAGTGCACCATTTTCCGGAAGAAAATTTGGTGGGGATGGATTTTTGGTTATAGGTACAAAACCAGGACAAGTCATCTATAGAAATGGTGCTCAAGTAGCATCGTTAGGTGCAAAGTTTGACTTTGCCTATATCTATGATGTGACCAATGCCTCCGCATGGACAAGTGATACTTCTTTCTTAGTCGTTCAGTATGTGTTAAGTTCTACTCATGCCGCACCATCTTTTTCTAACAGAAATAATGGTGACCCCGCAATGGTTGTGATCAATCCTGCCGATCAGTTCGGTAAGAAGATCATTTTTCAGATAGCTACCCAGATTTTAGCTTCGGGTCAAGGTAATTTTACAAACTATCTTAACCTTATTTTGCCGACAAGCCATGAAGCAAAGACAACCATGGATGGCAGGGCATTGAATCTCGTACCCGGCACACAGCTTTTTCAGCGCTTTCCAATACCGGGGACTCAATGGGAAGCAATACGATTAACATTTAAACCAAATGCCGGAGAAGGAACACACGTTGTTGTTTCTGATACTGGCGTTGGGATGTATTTATATGGATACACCAACGATGATAGTTACGCTTGGGCTGGTGCACTTGGTGTGAAGTCGCCGAATGCCAAAGACACCATCGCGCCGAAAGTTGATACGGCGGGGCTCTGTTTTTGCTCGCATATCAAAGTCTCTGATGTGCATCCGTTCGCGTCAAAACTCAGCTCGATCAATGTAGATTCTATCACTAACATCCTCTATTACCCCGACCCTAATTTTGTGGTCGGCGCAGGCACCGACAGTTCATACTATGATATTTGTGTGCTCGATAGTTCAAAAGAGGCGTACATCGAAGTGTCGATCAGTGACATTGCCGGAAATCTTACCACCGTAAAGAGTAGCTATAAACCAAGTCTTATACAATTTAAGCCGAACCCTCTCAATTTCGGTGGTGGTGCTGTTGGCGTGACTCAGGTCTTATATGACACCCTCTTCAACCCGGGTACATTCCCGTTTGACTTTAAGCGCGTAAACTTAACTCTTCTCAACGGTGCGATCGGTTTTGTGATCGATAGTACCGGTGCCGACGGCCCGATAGCACCAGGTGGTTTTAGGATCGTCAGGATGAGCTTTACTCCTACTAATCCGCCGACAGTAAAAGATACATTACAACTGAGTGATAATTGCTCGGTCTATAAATGTCCGCTGATCGGTAATGGCGGAGCTGCAGATTTCGTAGTATCAGACTACGATTTCTTCTGTGTGCTCCCGAACACGACCGACACAACAATAAAATATTTGATCGTCAATAATTCTCCGACTCAGGTCAAGATTGATTCGATCTGGGTTGATGATCCGGTACACTTCGCGTTTAACACGACCTTAAGTCCGGCGTTACCATTCTTTGTGCCGAAGAGCAATATTCTTTCTGGTGAAAAAGAAGTGTTTTTCACCTTTACCCCAACAGCCGTCGGACCGATCCAAACGGTCGCTCATTTCCTTTCAAAAGGAGCTGTCGGTGAGAGAACTGCAATTTTAAAAGGCACTGGTTGCGCACCAAGTATTACTTCAACCCCTCAGACACAATCGACCGAGTGCCAGACTTCAGTCACACTTCGTGTGCCATTTGTCAATACCGGAAATGCTACTGACAACATTATTAAGGTGACAGGTTCGGATACGAACAAATTTACAAATCTGTTCATCGAGAACGGTTTCGGAGTCAGCATTCCGGTGCCATTCGTCTTTGATACGGGTCGGACGATCTATGCTGATGTCACGTTTGTGCCGCCAGCCCGCTCATCGGGTTGTTATGACGATACGATCATTCTTCATAGTGCAACCGGTGGTACTTGGGTTGGAATCGCAACGACCTGCATTAAATATTATGAGCTTCAAGTTTCGAAGGGGAATGTGCTCTTCGGACCGGTACCGTTTGGTAGCCCAAAACTTCAGGATTTCTTCAAATTTTGTAATTCAGGAAAAGACAGCCTGACGATCAATAAATTTGATGTATTCCCATCACCAAAAGATTCGGCTGCATTCCGCCTCACTGGGCAGTATCAACTCAATGGCACGAATGTGCCGCTGCCTATTACTATGAAGAAGGGCGAGTGCGTTGATGTCTATGTAGAATTCGACCCAGCGTTTGCTTTGGATACGGGACAGATCGGATTATTTGGTATAGAAACCAATGGATGTATCGGCGGAAATCAGACCGTAAAAACGCAAGGCCTCACGACCGGTGGTAAATCGAACATTCAAGGATTTATATCTCCGGTTATGCTTTCGTGTGATGTACGCACAGACACGGTGCGAGTCACCAATTCTACGTTGGCTGGAGTACAAACGATAACAGAGATCAAGATCAGTGGTCCAAACACTGTCAATTTTGCATCGAAGGTTGTCCCACCAATTCCGGTAGCGGCAAAATCGACGGTAAGCATTCCGATCGACTTCCGCCCAACGGCAAGCGCCGGTGCGCAAGCCTATAATGCTACGGTCACGGTGGTGTTGGATAACGGCGGCAGCTTTGATACGCTCAGTGCGCCTATCAGTGGTACTTCTCAAGGCTATGACCTTAGCGTCAATACGACCTTCAGCAAGATCGGTGTGGTAGCGGGAGATAAAACAGCGATGTTTATGAATCTTTCGCTTGATAAGCACGGTCTCACTGACCCACTCGATGTGCTTGACATTCGTAAAGTGGTGCTGACCTACAACTATGATCTTGATGTGCTCGATGTTGACCCATTAAACATAGGCGCCTCATTTACATCGAGCATCCCAGGTTGGACGCTTGACAATACAAATTCATCGATCAACAGTGTAGCGCAAACCATTACGCTCACATTCCTTGGTGCCGCCGCGTTGCCTGATGCCGCAACGTCGCTCGGTTACCTGAACTTTACAGTGACCTTACCGAAGTCCGGTGCAGGCACGGCAATGACACTCACCAACAGTGCGCTCTTTAATAGTGTCGGCTTGCCGGTCGGGAATTGTCTCGGCGTAGGCCATCAGGATACCAGTGTTACATTGGTATATCTGTGCGGAGACTCGATACTCGTTCATGCATTGAATGGCGATAAACTTACCGGAAGGATCATCCCTGTTTCACCGAATCCGGTGACTCGGAGCGATAACTCGACCGTCAGTTTCCGCTATGCGCTCCGCAATGAAGCCACGGTCAGTCTTTCGATCTTTGATGCACTTGGCAGAGAGGTCGATCGTATCGAAAACGTCGTTCGCCATCCGGCCGGCACGTTTGAAGTTTTTTACGATACGCGTAAACTTTCGGGCGGAAGCTATGTTTTCAGGTTTACATTTGACGGAAACTTGGTACAAAGTGGACGCTTAGTCATTGATCGCTAACACGTTGAGCGATTGGCTGATCGAACGAATTTTGTGATTTTGAGCGAAACAGGGTTTGAAGTGTGTATATTTGAATCCTGAGACTCTCTATCATACAGGTAATTAGGCATAGAATACATCATCTTTTTTGAAGAACATCGTGAGAAAGAATATCACAGGAAATAGTATGAAGAAACGCTTTCTTTTCATTTTGGCTATCGGCTTCATTTGTTGCTGCAGCAATGCTGTATTTGCTCAAGGAGGCGGCGACGTCTTGAACCCGACTGAGTATGGCGGTTGGCTTATCGGACCTATTGGGGGGCTAAATCTGGTCACCTATAGTACCGATAAATTTCCGTTGCTCAACTCTGAGCCGACCTGCTTTCAAGCACAAAACGGTACCGGCGTTGCTCCGTTCTTCGGAGTCTCGGCCGAGCTTCCGTTGAATGCCGAGACGATGCAGACCTTTGTGATGATCGAAGTGATCTATGACTCAAAATCGAGTAAATTCACGGGTATCAATAATAGTCGTGATAACGTCCCAACAAAATTAAACGGTGTCGTTGCTCCGGGCTCTGTCGTGACCGAGGCAAATGCATCGCTCAATTATTTGCTCTTTGATGTGGGATTTAAGTATAATTTTGTGCCTGCTCCGACTCCGGTCGGGCCTGGTGTGCAATTGAACATCAACACCGGAATTCGGATGACCAGCACGATCAAGAAAACGGTCACGGTTTCTGCGGCTGTTGTCGGTAGTCAGACCCTCACCACCACCGAAGATGTCGTAAACCCAAATGCAATTCGTTTTGGTATTCGCGGCCAGTTTACGTATGATATTCCACTTACCGAGTCGATCGTAGCAACTCCGTTCGGAGGGTATGATCTCCCGTTCTCAAAAGTTGAAACAACCAAGAACTGGACGGCTTCTTCGATCTATGTCGGGTTGGCTGTGAGAGCATTGGTCGGACGTTAAAAATTTTCGACACTTCTTCTTTCAAACCCTCGTTGTAAAGACGAGGGTTTTTTTATTTTAATACATCATTATGCCAAATCCCTGGAAATCGGTTTCTGTGTTCGGACAAAGTTTATGGTATGATAACATCAGCCGCTCGTTACTGAGCTCCGGCAAGCTTGCGCAAATGGTTGATGAGCTTGGTGTCAAAGGTGTGACCTCCAATCCGGCAATATTCGAGAAAGCAATTTCGAACGGAAAAGAATATGATGAGGATATTCGTACATTGATCGATAACGGTTCTTCGACCCACGAGATCTACGACAAGCTCACGACCGACGATGTTCGCCAGGCTGCGGATATTATGCACGATGTGTTTATCGCAACTGCAGGCGAAGATGGCTATGTCAGCATCGAAGTCGATCCGACCATTTCCCGTAATGCAGAAGAAACAATTGAACAGGCTCGAAAACTGTGGAAGATCGTTGATCGTCAAAACGTGATGATCAAAATCCCTGGCACACCCGACGGGCTGCCGGCTATTACCACAGCAATTTCTGAAGGCATTAACGTCAATGTCACGTTGCTCTTCGGAATAGAAAATTATGATCAGGTTGCTCATGCCTATATCGCGGGTATTAAATCTCGTCTGAGCCGAGGCGAAGATGTCAGTAAGATCCGAAGCGTAGCAAGTTTTTTTCTTTCTCGCGTTGACCTAAACGTTGATGCCCAGCTCCAGGGTAAAGGACACGATGACTTGCTTGGCAAAGCAGCCGTCGCAAATGCGAAGCTCGCGTATGAACGCTATTGCAAAATATTTTATGGTAAAGCATTTGATGACTTGCGCTCGGCAGGTGCAAATGTTCAGCGTTGCTTATGGGCATCGGTCAGCACGAAGAACCCTTCATACGATGACGTGATGTACATCGAGCCGCTCATCGGTAAGGAAACAGTAACCACTGTGCCCGATGATACCATTGCCGCATTCTCAGATCATGGCGAAGCCGCTGATACCCTCACACAGGGGCTTGATGAAGCCCATAAGGTGATTGACACACTTCGGTCGATCGGTATTGATACCGAGAAGGTCGCCGCCGATCTGCAGATCGATGGCGTCAAGAAATTTGAAGATGCTTTTACAAAACTGCTATCAGTACTCGAAGTCAAACGAGCTGCTGTGAGCGAGACGGTTGTGTAAAGAAACAGTTATTTCAAACAAAGCGAAGAATCTACTACCGGGCTCTTCGCTTTTTTTATAGAAGCTATCAGTATTTTTATTTAGACATCATCCTACTATCGTGGCATTAGAACTTGGAATTTCCGGCGTATCGTATCGTGATCTTTACGATCCGCATTCATTATCAAAACTCCATTCACTTTTTCTTGCTTCGGTCGAAGCAACCGACCCAGTTCTCGCAGGGCAATGGAATAACTATGCTTCCACTGATGCCAATGCGATGACGCCGGTCGATGTGTCGAACATTCTCGTGGCGATGGCGCCGCACGTCGGGACGTTTGTCGCGAAGCTGTTTCAAGTACAGACCGATCGCGAGAAGTTGATCACTATTGCGAATCGCGAAAAGGTGATCTTCGAATTCAAACGAGATTTCCTTCAGCGCAGGGCACTGAAAAAATTTACGACTATTGAACAATGCCTTGCCATTGCACCGATCGATGAATTACAGTCAGCTTACAAGTTAGCTCTTTCGTCAGCTAGTGATTTTGGCGACGAAGAGCTTACTGCCGCCGCGATGACGATGAAACTTCTCGAACAAGAGAAGGATGACATAACAAATGCTGAACTGATAAAAAAGCTCGAAGCATATTTCGCAGCTTGTCTGCATAACGACACGTTACACCAAAACGTAAAGAGCTGGTCGAGTTATTATCTTCCTAAAAACTTAAACTACGACCACTTAGTCCATATCATCCGACCAGAAGCGTTATTGCCGGAAAAATTTGTCGGCCCCGCAGATGAATATCGTCGCCGCGATGGTTTTGTGCTCACCGACGAACGAATGAAACCTCGTGAAGTCAGAGGTGAAACAGAGTATTGCATTTTCTGTCACGACCGCTCGAAAGATTCTTGTTCGAAGGGGCTTCACGATAAAGATGGATCGACCAAGAAAAATCCGCTCGGTATCAGTCTTGATGGTTGCCCGCTCGACGAGAAGATCTCTGAAATGCATCTGGTGCTTTCAAAAGGAGATGCTATAAGTGCGTTGGCATTAGTGATGATCGACAACCCAATGTGCCCCGGCACGGGACATCGTATTTGCAATGACTGTATGAAGTCGTGTATCTATCAAAAGCAAACTCCCGTAAATATTCCGCAAGCTGAGACTGGTGCACTGACCGATGTCTTGGGAATGCAGTGGGGAGTGGAGATCTATGGATTTTTAACACGATGGAATCCGCTCAATATTCGCCGACCATTCGCACTTCCATACACCGGTAAAAATACTCTCGTTGTTGGACTCGGCCCTGCAGGCTATACGCTGTCGCATTATTTATTGAATGAAGGTTTCGGGGTTGCGGGCATTGACGGCTTAAAAGTCGAACCGCTCGAGCAAACATTAACCGGATATATTTCTGAAAAGAATGAATGGGTTGCCCCAACACCGATCGAGCGTTGGAGTGAAATATACAATCGTCTTGACGAACGTACGATGGACGGCTTTGGTGGTGTTGCTGAATATGGTATCACTGTCAGATGGGATAAGAATTTTTTAACGCTCATCTATCTTACGCTTTCGAGGAGAAATACTTTTGCAATTTATGGAGGCGTTCGTTTTGGTGGTACAGTAACGATCGAAGACGCTTTCGAGCGTTATGGTTTTGATCATATCGCTATTGCAAGCGGTGCAGGGAAACCCACGATCGTGCCGATGAAAAATAATCTCATTCGCGGCATCCGTAAAGCAAGTGATTTTTTGATGGCATTACAGTTGACCGGTGCGGCAAAACGATCAAGTCTTGCAAATCTTCAGGTACAACTCCCAGCGCTGGTGATCGGCGGTGGTCTGACCGCCATCGATACCGCAACCGAACTTGCGGCATATTATCCTATTCAAGTTGAGAAATTTCTTGAGCGATATGAAAAGATCGTCTCAGAAAAAGGTGAAGCCACTTTCGTCGCAACACTTAGCGACGAGGACAAGCAAATATTTTCGACGTTCATCGAGCATGGCAAGGCTATCCGAGCAGAGCGCGAACGTGCCGCGCTTGCGCAAGAACAACCAAACTTTGTGCCATTAGTGCGCAAGTGGGGTGGCGTTTCGATCGCGTATCGCCGCAGTTTGAACGACTCGCCTGCCTATAGACTCAATCACGAGGAAGTAGAAAAATCTCTTGAAGAGGGTATTTATTATATCGAGAATTTGTCGCCGATCGAAGCCCTCGCCGATGAACATGGCGCGGTAAGAGCATTGGTGTTTGAACGCCAAAAGATGATCGATGGAAAATCGAGAGGCTCAGGTGAATTTGTCGAGCTTGCAGCAAAAACAGTTTGTGTCGCCGCCGGCACAAGCCCAAACACGATCTACGAACGTGAATATCCAGGATCATTCACCAAAGACAAATGGAATAATTTCTTTCAGCCGCACAGTCTCAATGGAAGTCTTCATGAAGATGAGAAAGGCTTTTTTACGAGTTATAGCTCGAACGAAAAATATATTACCTATTATGGTGATAACCATCCTCGTTTTGCCGGTAACGTTGTCAAAGCAATGGCAAGCGCGAAGAACGGATATCCGAGTGTCGTCTATGCCGTGTTCAAAGATTCGAACGAACGCCCCGTACAAAAACTTGAGCGTTGGTTTGATTTCCGGTCAATGTTGGATAACGATCTAAAAGCCACCGTTGTCAGAGTTGATCGCTTAACAAAAACAATTGTTGATGTCATTGTAAAAGCTCCGGCTGCGGCACGACATTTTCATCCAGGGCAATTCTACCGTTTACAAAATTTTGAGAAACTTTCGACGAACATCGACGGGATACCCTTATCAATGGAGGGTCTTGCCCTGACCGGTGCTTGGGTTGATAAAGAACAAGGACTGCTCTCGTTGATCGTCTTAGAAATGGGTTCAAGTTCGCGTCAGTGTGCAATGCTCAAACCCGGTGAGCCGGTGATCGTGATGGGACCAACGGGCACACCAACCGAAATACCTGAGAATGAAACGGTGATGCTTGCTGGTGGCGGACTTGGTAATGCCGTGCTGTTCAGTATCGCAAAGGCGATGAAAGAACACAATAATAAAGTTATTTATTTTGCGGGATATAAGAACGGCGAAGATCTCTTCAAGCGAGAAGAGATCGAGGCATCGACCGATCAAGTTATTTGGTCAAGCGATACCGGAATTGATATTGTACCCAATCGCCCACAAGATGCGCATTTCCGTGGGAATATTATTCAAGCAATGCTTGCCTATCACAACGGGCAGCTTGGTGTAGAGCGGATGTTTCCTTTTTGCGAGGTCGATCGCGTCATAGCTATCGGCTCAGACAGAATGATGGCAGCCGTAAAGGCAGCGCGTCGCAAAGATGGTGTGCTGGGCGAGTTGATGAAAGAAGGTCACGCGGCTATCGGCTCGATCAACTCACCAATGCAATGTATGATGAAAGAGGTTTGTGCGCAATGTTTACAAAAACACGTAGACCCGGTTACTCAAGAGGAGACAGGGTTTGTCTTTAGTTGCTTCAACCAAGATCAGCCGCTTGATATGGTTGATTTCAAAAACTTGAACGACCGACTGAAGATCAACTCTCTTTCGGAAAAACTATCGCTCGAATATTTCGAGCACTTGCTCAGTAAAGAATCTGTTGAACGCCTGTGATGACTACAAAATATTCTTGTTTGATCTGTTATGGTATCGTAGCAATTTGTTTGTTTCTCTTCGGATGTAAGAAAGAATCCGACCCGAGCACAAGCCAATTTAAGCGTTATCCAATTAAAAATGTCCACCTTTCGTATGTGTTCGTCGGCGATGCCCGAGGCACAGAAGATTTCTATATTGCTGATTACGGCAAGTACGAGGCTCGATACTCACACATGCAACAGATCACACGCGGCGGGATACATCCGTATGAAAATGCTGGAATAACAAGAATATCTGATGTCTATAGTATTGATTTTCTCGACAGAAAAGTAGCTCACCTCAGATTGGGATCTCTCGACAGCCTCTATAGACTTCCCGAAAGCGACATCCCGACGACTGAGGACTTTTTTAAATCGACAATGAAGGATAATTATTTAACCCAGTCGGGCACAGACACTGTTCTTGGTCATAAAACAACTACCTGGAAACTGCAAGACGAAACATTAAAATTATGGGTTTGGAATTCAATGCCGGTGAAACGGTTTTCAATGATTCAAGAAGGCTCAGTCGAAACAATTCTTGTGAGCATTGATACCAATTGGGTTGTTGACACGATGAAGTTTCATGTCCCAACTGATCTTGATTATATTGAGCAACCACAAAAGTAATTTTTTTTATGCGTCCGACAAAAATACAACGTTCGAAAGAAACCGATTCATTAAATATCACTTGGGACAATGGTCATTTGTCATCTTATCCGATACGATTTCTCAGAGATGAATGTCCTTGCGCGGGCTGCAAAGGTGAAACGATACTCGGTACGCATTATCCCGCTCCGCTGAAGATGTTCAAAGAAGGAATGTATGAACTCAAACGTCTTGACACTGTCGGGCAGTATGCCGTTCAAGCCTTTTGGGGTGATGGGCACAGCACCGGGATGTATTCTTGGGAGTACCTTCGGATGTTGGAAGAATTACTGAAAGAACGCGCGGAGTCATCAACTCAGCACTAATACATATTCCTCCTTCGGTCGATCGATATTATTTTGAGATCACCAGCGAACGTCGTATCAAAGTCGAGCCACTTACCAACGTATAGAAATAAAGTCCATTAGGAAGTTGAGCCGCATTGAGCTGAATTTCGTAATAGCCTGGTATTTTTGATTCATGTACGAGATTCGTTACCAAACGACCCATCGCATCATAGAGCGAAATCTTTACCGGTACTAAGTTCACATCTTCCTTTCCAAAGACCCCAAATCGAATCGTTGTTTGTGAGGTACAGGGATTTGGTTGACTTTGTTCGATGCTACTTGCCGTTGGGGTGCCATTACTTGTCAGATGAACAGGAGTACAAATATCAGCAATGATAATCGTGCCTTGGTTGGTTATTGCAGTCGGTTCATCGGGGTACGGAAAGTTTGTGTTTGATTGCATCAGCGTTGTGTACTGCCCGGGCTGCGTGTTGTCATGAGCTTTGAACGTAAGATTCAGTAGCGTTCCGATCGGCCCGAGACGTTCAGTCGTGGCATTCAACGAGAAATCAAGAGCTCCGGTGGTCGATGTTTGTGTAAGTTTCCAATCGGTTGCCGTTACGAGATTTCCTTTCTGAACACCTACCAGATCAAAGAGTGACGCGTCATAGGTGATGCGATCGCTCAGCGAACGGATTGGTATGAGTGCACTATCAAGTGGGTCGATCATCCTGAGTCGAACGGTTACGGTCTTGCCCGGATTTGTATAGCTCGCCGAGTCAAGATTCAATCGAACATCAAGTGGTTTATGGTCAGCGGCTTTAAAGATAATTGTTTTCGATGTGCCGTCAGAAAAATTATAGGTAAAACTTCCGTTGTGATTTAGCCAACCCGGTAAATGGGTGATCGGCTTGAAGGTAAAGCCATAGCCATTGCTGCTTCCAGCCGAGACAGGGAAAGCCCCTTGCGCACCAATGACACTATACTCAGCAGGATTTGAATTGAAGGTGCTGACAATGTTAATATCCATCGTGCCGACGTTGGTCAGCGTAGCCGGTAATGATTTTGATCGGTTGAGGATGACGATCCCAAAGTCAAGCACCGAATCACTGAGTTTTGGGATGCCGATCCCGGCATTACCCTTTGCATAAAATACTAATGTTGATCCATCATTTACGGCGCAAGTAAACGTTGAAAAATAGGCGATACTTGCTTGGGGATTAAACGTAACATTGAAAGATGTCGAGCCTTTCGCCGCAACAGTCGCGCTTGACGGTGACACTGTAAATGGCGAACCAGGCGGAGTAATAGTGATCGAATTAATTACCGCATCGACACTACCCATATTGCTCACGGTCGCAACAAGTTGGGTTGAGGAGTTTACCTTCACCGTTTTAAAATCTAACGTATCAGGCTGTACTGTCAATCTGACGCCGACACCTTGCCCGATCAGAACAATAATACGTTCTTGGTCAGGGGCATAAGCATTTCCCGAGTATAAATGAAAATATGCCGTGTCCCATAAAATTGCATTTGGGGTATAAATAAATTCAAATTCATTTGTTGATTCGGTCAGTACAAATGGAGTGGCGCTTTGGGAGGAAGCGGTAAATTTAGTGGCGGCTGGTCCGGTAAGGGCGACATTGTCTAAGCGATAGCCGTGTACACCATAGCTCTCGATCGAATCGGTGAGCCGAAGCGAACTTCCGACCCTAACATTGTTAAAATACACCGTGTCAAATTGGACAGCGATCCGTGGTGTTTCTTGGGCAACTTCTATATTGATCGCTCCTGAATTATCATTATATCTTGTCGGGTCAACGGCGGGGTCTTTTGTATCAAAAAAACGGAAGCCAAGCGGCGAAGCGGTGCTGGCGACACTTGCATCATAAATATGACTTGTCTGATAACCGGCTTGTTGTGCCGGCGCAATAGCAGAATTAAACCAATCTTCACTTGCCGTTGCGTATCTGATCTTCAATGACACAGGCACAGCCGTTGGCGGAAATGTTAAGATATTGACATAATACCGAGCATCAGAGAATTCGTTGGGATTACTCGATACATTAATGCGCCCCGAAGCATTGACGTGGTAATTCATTCCGATCGGAAGATTTACAGTCGGGAAGTTTACCGAGGAGCCATCTGCAGGGATAGGATGATTCTCTCGCGGCGTAGGAATTTGCCAAGGTTTCCATTGTGCATTAGCCACTGAAAACATTGAGAGAACGAATAGAAAAATGATCCCTAATTTCATAAATTGCTTGAAAAAGTCGTTACTGAGCGTCTATGGGGCGTCGCACTGAGATAAACAAGTATGACGGGCTTTTGTTCGCACCCCGTTTGAAATGACTATTATCTCTTAATCATCATTTGACGCTTTAAAATTCGTATTTTTGCCTGATAGGGTATATCAGTGGAACAAGTACAAGCACCAACATATAAGATCAGACTGCCGCTTTTCGAGGGTCCCCTCGATCTGTTGCTGTTCTTTATTAAACGTGACGAACTGGATATTTATGACATTCCGGTTCATCATATTACCACGAAATTTCTCGAGTATATGCGCCTGATGCAAGCTCTTGATCTGGAGGCCGTGGGCGAGTTTATCGTTGTGGCTGCGGAATTATGCCAGATCAAGGCAAAAATGCTCCTGCCGCGAGAAGAACGCACCGAAGAGGGCATCGAAGAGGATGATCCTCGTGCCGATCTTATGCGCCGCCTCATTGAATATCGTCGTTTCAAGGAAATGAGCGAACAGCTTGGCTCGCTCAATGAAGAAGCAAGAAAGCTCCATTACCGCCAATACTTCAAATCTGACGATAGAAGCGCACATATCGAAGAAAATGGCGAAGAAGATCTTCTCGGCAGTATCACGCTGTTCCATTTACTAACGGCGTTCCAAAAAGCAATGGTCCGTGCCCCGCTTATTAAGCGTACGCACGATGTCGAGCTGATGCCGGTAAGCGTCGAGGAGCAATCGGAGTTTATTCTTGATACGATCGCTCTCAAAGGCGAAATGAATTTCTTCGAGCTTTTTGTAGAATATATTGATGCCGCTTCGGCCGAAGAACTTTCGACCCCTGTCAGGTTGCGTGTTGTTGTCACCTTTATCGCTATTTTGGAGCTTGTCAGAAGCGGAATGGTAGCATTGCGTCAAAGTGAATCCTTCGATGAGATCATTTTGTTCAAGCCATAACTAAAATTTGAAATCTACTTAATCAAGAAGAATGCGATTCGACTATACCGATCCAAATTCTATCAAAGAAGCAATCGAAGCACTTGTTTTTGCAAGTGATGAGCCGCTTTCTGCCCAAGAATTGCGCTCGCTGATTCTTGACGAGCCTGTCCTTCGTACTGCAGTTATAGATCCTACAGACCAAGAACCCGATCTTTTGAATCCGCCTCCTGAGCCGGAAGCCGAGCCTGAGAAACGCTCGAAGAAATCATTGCTCGATCTCGATGTTATTCGTCAAGCGGTCGAATTGTTGAATGGCGAGTATGACAAGACCGGCAGGGCATTTCGTATTATCGAAATAGCCGGTGGTTTTCAGTTTGCAACGATGCCGACGCTCAGTATCTTTGTTGCACGGTTATATAAAGAGCGCTCACGTCGTCGCCTTTCGAGCGCCGCACTCGAGAGCCTCGCGATCATTGCCTATAAACAACCGGTCTCGAAAGCTGATATTGAAAATATTCGCGGTGTGAACTGCGATGAAGTCTTAAAGTCATTACTCGAAAAAAATCTTGTTACGATCACCGGACGCGCCGAATCTGTCGGCAGACCGTTGCTCTATGGCACTACCGATGATTTTCTTCGCCAGTTTGGGCTCAGTTCTATGAGGGACTTGCCAAAACCACGCGAGATCGAAGAACTACTGAAAGAAGAGGCCGTCAAGGCGACGACACTCGAAGAAGCCGCTAACGAATTTGTTGACCCAGATGCCTCACAAGAAGATATTACCATCGACGAAATTATCGCTGTCTCCAAAGAAGAAGATAGCGCCCAAGCTCAACTTGAAGCCGACGGGGAGCTCGAGATCGACATCATCGAGACCACCGTCATCGAGGACGTCGAGACCAGCACCGACGGGTAGTTCGAGACCACCGCTTCGCCCGACTCGTCCGGCTGCATCACGTGCGGCGAAACCCGCTTACCGAAGCGACCGGTCTTCTGTACTTAAATTAAACAAACGCCCTGCTCGAAATTCCGACCAGAGCTCGGCTCCGACAACCCCTTCATCGCCTTTACAGCCGATCATCAATCGTGGCGGAGCAAAACCAACTGCGCCAAAGAAATTCGGCGCAAAATCATTTTCTGAAAGACCGCGTTCGCCAAGACCAGCGACTTCGAGGACCTATACTCCGAGAACTCCGTCATCACGAACAAGTACTTCAAGACCACCGTCTTCAAGAACATCTTCTCCACGACCCTCTTCTTCTCGGCCACCTTCTACCAGATCAAACTCAGCAGAGCCGGTAGCACCGAGACGTCTGCTGCCGATGCCAAAAATAAATCGGAAAAAAGCAGTCGTTGCAAAACCGATCACTGCATCGGATACAATGCGACTCAACCGCTTCATTGCTTCGAGCGGAATCTGCTCTCGACGTAAAGCTGACGATCTGATCACTCAAGGTAAAGTAAAAGTCAACGGCAAGCTCGTCAAAGAACTTGGCGTACAAGTAAAACCGTATCAAGATCAAGTGACGGTCGGCGGTAACACCGTTTCACTTCGCGAAAAACAAATTTATATTGTCCTCAACAAACCGAAAGATTACATCACGACTGTCAGCGATGAAAAAGACCGCAAGACCGTGATGGATCTTGTCAAAACACAAGAGCGTATTTATCCGGTTGGTCGCCTCGATCGCAACACGACTGGTGTTCTGCTGTTGACCAATGATGGTGAACTGACCGCGCGCTTAACTCACCCGCGTTTTCAGATCCCAAGAATGTACCACGTCGTACTTAATAAAGCACTTCGCAAAGAGGACGCTATTAAGATCGCCGCAGGCGGAGTCGAGATCGGTCCGGGCGCTGTGACATCACCGCTTGAGCTTGATCTGTCGAAACGCGAACCGAAGGATGCTATTCTTACCCTTCACGAAGGTAAGTATCATGAAGTACGTTTGTTGTTCGAAGTCTTTGGTTATGAAGTAGATAAGCTCGACCGTATTATGTTTGCAGGCGTTACCCATCAGGGTATGCGTCGCGGCGAGAGCCGCTCAATGCTGCAACGCGAAGTTCGTGCTCTCAAACGAACAGTCGGTTTAGAATAAAAATAGTATCTAGCATTCGTACAATATTTCCTCTCTTGCTCCGTCTATATGTGTAGATGGACGATTTGCTCACACTGAATTCACGAATGGCTGTTCTGCAAGACCGAGGGCTTAGTGACACGATCACACGGTATCAGAAACGCCTGATGGGGTTCATCCGTCCACAGGTTCAAAGTACCGAAGATGCAGAAGATATTCTGCAAGAAGTCTTTTATGAACTCTCGGAGTCGATGCGATATGTGCAACCCATCGAACAGCTTACGGGCTGGCTCTATACAGTTGCCAGAAATCGCATTACTGATCTCTATCGAAAAAAGAAAGCTACCCCGTTCTCACTGATCGCAAGTGACGATGAAGATGATGACGGTGCGACACTGGCACTGAGTGAGTTGCTTTCTGACCCCGGTAATAATCCCGAAACCGAATATCTCCGTTCGCTCGTCTGGCAGCAGCTTCGTCAAGCGCTTGATGAGTTGCCCCAAAACCAGCGCGAAGTATTCGAATGGACCGAACTCGAAGGAATTTCATTCAAAGAGATCGCCACTAAAACAGGAGAAAGTGTGAATACACTTATCTCAAGAAAGCGCTATGCTGTGCTACACTTACGCGAACGGCTTAGCGATATTTACGATGAAGTTATTAATTTTTAGAAAGAAACAGAACAATGAATAATGGAATGAATCGAAAAAAAGCTTGGCTGATACCGCTGATACCCCTTGGTATCGCCGCGATCGGTGCGGTAGTAATGCTCTTATGGAATGCATTGATACCAGATATTTTTCATCTCGGTGAAATTACTTTTTGGCAAGCACTTGGGTTGTTAGTGCTTTCAAAAATACTGTTTAGTGGTGGTCCTCGTGGCGGAGGCCGTCATAAACGACACCAAGAAGAATGGCGAAAAAAGATGGGTGAAAAATGGGAGCACATGAGCCCCGAAGAGCGCCAACAGTTCAAGATGAAGCTCCGCTATAAAGGTGGCTTTGGAAATTGGGAGTTCGAAACCGGGCACGACAAAGACAGATCACCGGAGAATCCCAGCGGTGAATCACCAGGCATAGAAACGAAATAAAACGTTGCTAAAAAGAGAAAGGCAGTCTATGTTTTTTTAGAGCTCAATATCTACTCTAAAAAATATAGACTGCCTTTGTCATATCAAATACTTATCCCACCGGACACTCGATATTTTCTAAGAGATAAGCCTTTACTTTTTCGATCGGTAGTCTGATCTGCTCCATCGAGTCGCGCTCGCGAATCGTGACGCTCTGATCTTGGAGTGTATCGCTATCAATCGTTACGCAATACGGTGTGCCGATCTCATCCTGACGGCGGTAGCGACGGCCGACCGCGCCTGAATCATCATAGAATGTCTTTACTGATCTGCGAAGATCGCTATCTAATTTTTCAGCGATCTCTTGCATCCCGTCTTTATTGACAAGTGGCAATATCGCCGCTTTGACCGGAGCAAGGAACGGATGTAAATTCATCACCGTCCGGACTTCGCCGTTGACTTCTTCTTCGCGGTACGCATTGCACAGAAAAGCCATAAAGCCGCGGCTTGCACCAGCAGAGGTTTCTATGACGAACGGTACTTTTTTCTCTTTGGTCTCTTCGTCGTGAATAGAAAGTGATTTGCCTGAAAATTCTTCGTGACGGGTGAGATCAAAATTGGTACGATTATGAATACCCTCGATCTCGCCAAAACCGAATGGAAACTCAAACTCAATATCAACAGCCGCTTTTGCATAATGAGCAAGTTTCTCGTGCGGTTTCAAACGAAGCTTTTCTTTCGGCATACCAAGTGCTGACCACCAATTGATACGACGCTCGCGCCACTGTTCATAAAACGTCTCATCAGTACCTTCTTTAACAAAGTACTGCATTTCCATTTGTTCAAATTCGCGAGTACGGAAAAGAAAATTTTTGGTGTTGATCTCATTGCGAAATGCTTTGCCGATCTGCGCTATTCCAAACGGCAATTTCTGTCGTGTGGCTTGCATCACGTTGAGTACATTTACAAAAATACCTTGCGCGGTTTCCGGACGGAGATACACGACGTTTGCGGCATCTTTCACTGGTCCGATATACGTCTCGAACATCAAATTAAAATTGCGCGGTGAGGTGAGCGATTGCTTTGTGCCACAATTGGGGCAAATGACTAATTCTAACTCAACAAATTGATCGAATAGAGAATCATTTGCTTCGATCTGAGCGAGAATATATTCTGAAAGAGACTCTTTCGTATGTTCACGGTGATCGACCGTGAGATGTTTTGCAATTGCTTGAAGTTTTTTCTCACTCATATCACCGAAAAGGTGATCGAGACGAAACCTTGATTTACAAGATTTACAATCGACCATTGGGTCGGAAAAATTTTGGATGTGTCCTGATGCTTCCCAGACTTTTGGGTGCATCAAGATCGAGGCATCGAGACCCTCAATATCATTGCGGTTGGTCATCTCGCGCCACCAAGCTTCTTTTAGATTGCGGAGCATCGCCACACCGAGCGGACCATAATCCCAACAGCCATTTAAGCCGCCATAGATCTCGGACGATTGGAACACAAACCCGCGCCTTTTGGCGAGCGATACGATCTTTTCGAGTGTCTGGACTCCGGTATTTTGCTGTTTTGCCACTGATCTTGTAAATATTTTAACGCTCATTAAACGCCGAACCCAATAGATAAGTTGGAGTAGAGGGGGATTTACGAAACCTAACCTACACCTCTGCCCGTTTTATTTAGCTCCCCAAAAGGGAAATAAACTAAACTACAGATTATGAAAAAATTCGCAATAGTTCTCACAGTGCTTCTCAGTGTTTTAAGCTCGAATTGTATGAGCCAGATCAAGAAGATGGAAGATACGGCGCCATACTCGGGTGTTACCCTCGATAAATATTGCTCAAACCCAAAGCGTTTGTTAGTGATCGAGACGAAGTTCGGCACCATGAAGATTCAGCTTTTTGATAAAGTGGCACCGAATCATGTCGCACAGATCACGAAGTTTGCCATTGAAGGCAAGTACGACGGTACAACCTTTCATCGTGTGATCCCTGATTTTATGATCCAGGGCGGCGACCCGAATTCAAAAGACGCCGATCTTTCTAATGATGGCACTGGCGGAATGGGCGACCCATTAAAAGCTGAATTCAATGAAGTGAGTCATAAACGTGGCGCTTGCTCGATGGCTCGTACCAATGACCCGAACTCAGCCACCAGCCAATTCTTTATTTGTCATGGCGCACCAACATTTCTCGATAAACAATATACCGTTTGGGGACAGTTGACCGAAGGTTATGACGTGATGGATAAAATCGCAGCACTCCCGAAAAACGCAAATGATAATCCGGGCAAAGATGCAACGATGACAAAAGTCTATGTCGAAAATAATGGCAAAAAGGAAAAACTTTAATTTTTCTCTCAAAAAATAATAATTATACTTTTTTTATGAGTCAAGCAAATGCAACAGCAGAGAGCGCTCCGTACTCAGGGGCAACTCTCGATAAATATTGTTCCAATCCTGAATCACTATTAGTGATCGACACAAAGTTCGGCACGATGAAGCTTCAGTTCTTCGATAAAGTAGCGCCGAACCATGTAGCCCAGATCATTAAATTTGCCAAAGAAGGCAAGTATGATGGCACAACGTTTCATCGTGTGATTCCTGATTTTATGATCCAAGGCGGAGATCCAAATTCAAAGAATGCTGATCTGTCGAGTCACGGCACCGGAAGTATGGGTGATAGGTTGAAGTCTGAGTTTAACGAAGTCAGCCACAAGCGTGGCGTTGCTTCGATGGCTCGTACCAGCGACCCACACTCAGCAACAAGCCAATTCTTTATCTGTCACGGACCTTCGACTTTCCTTGATAAGCAATACACCGCTTGGGGCCAACTCGTCGAAGGATATGATGTGATGGATAAGATCGCAGCACTTCCGAAAAACTCGAATGACAATCCCGGCACCGAAGCGACCATGACAAAAGTCTCGGTTGTAGGATAAGTAACGGTATCGTTTTTGATAAGCCGTTATTCTTTTTAGGATGACGGCTTTTTTTATTCCGCGAGAGTAAAAAATTGTCTGGTCTCGACCGTATGGAGTAGGAGTGTGCCGGTGCGAACAAGATCAACGATGATCTTACTGGCACGACGGCGGGAAATATTTACGTGATCGGCAAACTCATCAACTGTAACACGCCCATTTTCTTCGAGATATTCAAAAAGCTCTTTTTCGTTAAATCCGATCGCAATTCGTAATGGTGGCGCATCACGTTGTTGGCTTTGCATCACCTTCATTACTTCCCGACTTGCCGGCATCGACTTATCACCGACCCGTACATAGCCGATAGGGTTGATCGTCGTAGCACGCTTACCACTTTTTTCATACTCGACCAACGTATGCGGTTTGGTGTCGCTTTCACTCACGATGACGGCGATAATATCTTTGCCATTTGACCATTGCACCACTTGCCACTCGACCGATATTGGTGGCTCGCACAGGAAATCGCTTGTATGCTCGATCTCCTCAAGTTCAGATTTTTCGCTATGCAAACCATAGACCGACCCGTTGTCGTCAACACCAAAAAGAATAATGCCGCCTTTAGTATTGGCGAAGGCTATCAACTCTTTCGCGATCTTTTCCGGTGATGAAAAATATCGTTTAAACTCTAATCTCGTGCCCTCGCCTTGAACGATCAGTTCATCGATCTTTCGGCGCGTAAGCTTCGGATGGGTTCTTGGGTTTATGTGCGATGGATCGAACATACGACGACTCGGTCCTTACATAATACATAAAAAAGATCGTTGCGAAGTGTCACCATCACGGCATTCCGTGCTTCTTTCGGAAGAGAGTAAGAGCCGAGATAACTCAGATCACGAAAATTAAAGAGACGAATCGTGTTTGATCTCGGATCAAAGACGATAAGATTTTCTTCGCTGGTCGTAAGTCTCGTTTCATTTGCCGGAGAAAACCTGATCTGCTTGATGGGGAAGAGGGTGTTGTTAAAATTAATGATCGCTCGAAAATTTGCATCGGCTACATCAACATATTCACCTGCATCAATGGCAATAGATTGTGGACGAAGATCAAGCCCAAGGCTCGAGCCATTAGTGTTGATCGGTTGTTGAACACCGGTCGTTGGGTTCACCCCGATCAATCGGCGGTTCTCGCCATCAATTAAATAATAATATCCCGAACTTGCCGCGCGGACAGCCATCGGCGAACCGAATTGTATCTTTGAACCAGGCTCGTGACCACCGATCGACGCCTGCCAAATAAGATCGCGAGAATAGATCTCGATACGATGATTATTCTTATCGGCAACCGCAATGGAGTTTGTCAGAAGTGCATCAATATCTGACGGTGAGTCGAACTGACCATGTGATGACCCAACACCGACCACCGAATGAAGGCTATCACCTTTACGTGTAAATTTATATATTCCCGAGGCATCGGCATCGGCGATATAGACATCACCAAATCCATCAAATGAAAGTGCCTGCGCGTTTTGGAAATTTCCGAAGACCCGATCAGCTTCAAGAATGCCGACATAATAATCACGTTCAAACACCGGGAAGCTCACTCGAGGCGGCGGCATACATCCGCTGAGAAAAACGAAAAAACTAAAAACGCATATTAACGCCAACACGCCATGGCTCGCTCGGAGCAGTCGGTAAAAGGAGATATGGACTCGTGGTCGGATCGGATACATCAAAGTCAAATAAGTGTGCGGCAATATAGGCATCAAGCAAATTTACGACATAGATCAAGCCTGCATAAATATACCATTTATCTCGGTCGTCGCGGTAGAACTCTCGTACCGATGAATATCGGTTCGCGTTATAGATATCGCCGCGTGCGAGTTGATTGTTAACCGAGTCGGCAGTATAGCGATAGCGACTGTTCTGCAAATTTGCGGCATAGATGCAAACTCCAATTCCTGCCAATATGAATGGCGCTTTATACCACCCTCCGGTATAGACTTGTCCTGCACCGGGCAGGATAGCTGACAGACCGAGTGCCAACATCGGATCTTTTTGCATGTGAAAACCCGAGGTGTCATTTTTTAATGATCGAGCAGTGTTGACACTATCAAGATGGATATATTTGAGCGAATCATTATAAGATGCTTCTGCTGCATTTGCAACAAGAATCATAAACACCATACAGAAGAACGCTCGCATTCTACGGTACAATTATTTTGAAAGTATCGATGCAATTGCTTCGATCTCGATCTTGGCATTTTTGGGCAACGCACTTACCGCAACTGTGCTACGAGCGGGTTTTGATTCACCAAAATACTCGGCATAAATACCATTGACTGATCCGAAATCATTCATATCGGTCAAAAAAATTGTCGTCTTGATCACCGAATCAGTCGAAGCACCACCGGCTGCGAGCACTGCTGAAAGATTGGCAAGCACTTGTCGTGTTTCTTCTTCGAGCGACGCATTCTTCATTGCACCGGAAACAGGATCGAGCGCGATCTGCCCCGAACAGAACAAGAGATCGCCGATCTCAATAGCCTGGCTGTATGGTCCTATCGGTGCGGGTGCCGATGTTGTTAAAATTATTTTTTTCATTGTACTTCTGTTATCGAAAGTAGGAGATCGCTGAGGCGTTCGAGATCGTCGATGGAATAAAACTCGAGCGTGATCTCTCCTTGCGAATCATTTTTCATTTTTACTTTGACTTGTGTTTGCAATTTTTGTTTCATTGCATTTTCCATTGGTGCAAGTCCTTCGAGTGCGAATATTTCGCCGTCGGCTTCTTTCATCGGTCTGCCGCTACGTTTGCGAGTGCTACCACCTGCTTGATGATGTTCCGATGCGGCTTTGCGGGCAAGTTCTTCGAGTTTACGAACCGAATAATTTTCTTTGACAGCAATGCGCCATAGTGCAACCTGATGTGCAACGTCAGGTATTGCCATTATTGCTTTCGCATGACCCATTCCGAGTTCGCCACTGCGGATCGAATCTTGTATCTCGATGGGTAGCTTTAGTAATCGTAAAAAATTTGAGACGGTGGTACGGTCTTTTGCGATCCGTTCTGCAACGTCTTCTTGACGCAATCCGCACTCTTCGATCAAACGCCGATAACTCTCAGCTTCCTCTATCGGGTTGAGATCTTTTCTCTGTACGTTCTCAACGATCGCCAGCTCCAACATTTTAAGGTCAGTATCAACATCGATCACATACGCAGGAATTTCTTCAAGCCCGGCAACACGCGATGCGCGCACGCGGCGCTCGCCCGAGATGAGTTCAAACCCAAATGAAGCACGACGGACGGTTACCGGTTGAATGACGCCATGACTGCGAATAGAATCGACAAGATCGGCAAGTGCATCTTGTGCAAAATCCTTACGAGGTTGTTGCGGGTTGGGCGCAATTTCGCCAAGCGAGATCATCGCAACAGTGCCCAGCTTCGCGGGGCTATGTTGTTCTTGTTCCGATTCAATCTCCGCTCCCGGAATAAGTGCTCCGAGACCTTTACCTAATGAAAATTTACTTTTAGCCATGTTGTGTTTGCAGTGAGGGGGAAATGCGATTACGACGTTCTTGCTTTGATCGTTGGGTTTCTTGAGATCACTTCTTTTGTAAGATCTTGATAATTTCTCGATCCCGTACTCGATGGGTCATAAAGCACCACCGGCAAGCCGTGACTTGGCGCTTCGGAAAGTCTTACGTTGCGGGTGATGACCGACTTAAATACTTTTTGATCGAAATATCGCTGTACCTCTGCAACGACCTGATTTGAAAGTCGTAGCCTCGAATCGAACATCGTCAAGAGCACACCCTCGATGTCAAGGTTCGGGTTCAAATGTTTTTTCACGATATTGATCGTATTGAGCAACTGCCCGAGGCCTTCGAGTGCATAATATTCACACTGCACCGGAATCAGGACGCTATTGCTTGCGGCAAGCGCATTGAGGGTTAATAAACTTAATGACGGCGGGCAATCGATCAAGATGTAATCAAATTGATCGGAGATCGTGGCGAGCGCACGTTTCATTACTCGTTCGCGGTCATCCATATCAACCAACTCGATCTCAGCACCAACAAGATTAATATGTGATGGCAACAACGAGAGTCCGTCGATCTTTGTCTGCATGATCACCGAGGCTGGCTGTTCTTTGCCAACGAGCACCTCGTAAATGGTCTTGGTCAGTGTTTTCGAGTCGATCCCAAGCCCGCTCGTGGCATTGGCTTGCGAATCTATATCTACGAGCAATGTCTTGAACCCGGCAAGCGCCAACGATGCCGCCAGATTTACTGCCGTCGTTGTCTTGCCGACACCACCTTTTTGATTTGCTATCGTTATGATCTTGCCCACGAAATGACTGTTTGGGATTGCGAATGAAGTATATTTACGAAGTATATTAACGCAGAAAATGGGGAAAACATTAGAGTCGGGTTCTCGCGTGAAATATTCACAAAAGCTGGTTGCTCTTCCACTGGTGGTAATAATAAAACGCCGCTATGACGAGTGAGTGAGTGATCTCTCCGGAACGAACCAGTGCATCCATTTCCGAAAGTGGTTCGAGCCGAACGTGAATGTTCTCGTGCTCATCAAATGTTTGTCCTGACGAGCGTTCGACATTCGTTACTAAAAATGTATAACAATGATTATTCAAGAATGCAGGATTTGGCTTGACATCCCCGATCTGTTCGATGATGCTATTGGCAGTCGGTTCAAAACCGGTTTCTTCTTTTAGCTCACGGAGCGCCGCGTCGAGTGGTGACTCGCCACGATCGACCATTCCACCGACAATTTCAAGCTCGAATTCATTCGTACCATGACGGAATTGCTCAACTAATACCAAACGGTTATCAGAAGTGATGGCAATGACATTTATCCAATCTTGTGCTTTGAGCACAAAGAACTCGCCTTCACGATCAGTGCCTTCTTCGCTACGAGTGACTTCATCGAGATCAAAAATCTTGGTATGAACAAGCTGGCGTTCGCTTGT
>JBBRNY010000007.1:0-46059 GCA_038229915.1 Kapaibacterium sp. (SeqCode)
AAACCGAAATAAATTTGTAGCTGTTTTGCTCCTCATGGTATTTGGATTACTACCTGTCACTATAAATGCTCAAGGATTTACAATTATTTGCGACCATATTATTCCCTTAAATATCAATGGTTTCGCGAAGGATAAAATTGGTAATATCTATGCTGGAACAAGTAAAGGACTTTATAAAAGTACAGACAATGGAAATCGATGGGTTTTAGTAGGCCTACAGGGAAAGAGTGTTTGGCCAATTTGTTGCGATTCAAATAATCATATTCTTGCGTGCCACGACCAATCAATTTTCCTCTCTATTGATTCTGGAAGAAACTGGGTAGACAAAGAAGTCTTTCTTCAATCTTTGACAGCAGATAAGTTCGGTAACATTTATGGGTTGGGTGGAAATAATCACGTAGAATTTTGGAAATCGACTGACGGTGGGATTAGTTGGTCAATGAAATTGCAAACCAACGGAGTAGGGCTGGATCGCATAGTTGCAGACACTATGGGAAATCTGTTCTGTACAGTGAGTAGTTTCAACTCATTTCCTTATATTTCTAAGAGTTCAGACCATGGCTTGACTTGGACATCATATACATTTAATAATGATTGGCACCAGAACTGGCGGTCGACTGCTCTATATGTTTCTGCGAATAATATTCTATATGTTGGCGCATCGTTTACGGGAATTCATACTACAAACGATACTGGAGCAACTTGGAGTTGGCCTCTCCTCAATGGGGGTAAGTATATCGGCTCGATTATTTCCAGTGATAATGATAGCACGATCCTTGCTACCAGCAGCACGGATGGCTACACAAAATTAATCACGTCATTCGACGGTGGAAAGACTTGGAATTATGACAAAAAACTTTCCTGGTCAAGCGAATATGCTGCCTTTCACGATCCCACACTCGTTAGAGATACCGGAAACCTAATACATCTTGGAGTTAGTTCGAGCGTTGGTATTTGGGATAGCTATGATTTTGGTCAGTCATGGCATCAACATCCCTCTGGACTAAGTTCATTGGTTTCATATTGTCTTGCGAAAGATCCTCAAAAAGGTATATTATTTATGGGAACATCAGATGGTGTTTATTACTCTGGAAGTAAGGGTGTCAGTTGGTTAAAACTTGGCACCTTGACTGATGGAAAGGATGTCCGTTCCATCGTTGTTCCAAAGGAAAACAGTTTTGTTATTGTTAACAATGATTCTATACGGACATCCACCGATTTTGGAGCAAGTTGGACATCGAGTTTAGGTGGATTACGTCTGGGTTCCCAAGTAGTATATGATAGCATAACTCATTCTCTGTTTGCCTATGATTCAACAGGGATTTTTTTTAAATCAGTAGACGCTGGTCTCAATTGGAAATCGCTTGGGAAAATTATTCCAGCAAATGATACCTTAACCGCAGTAGCAGTCCGTGGCCGAATTCTCATAGGAACATTACATGGCTTAATCAGGAGTAGTTTGGATGACGGCACTACTTGGACTGATTTAGGATCGACAATTTCTGCCCCGATTTATTCTCTTTCAATTAATTCAAGAGGAATTTACATCGGCGCCTATCAGTGGCTCTATTCTTGGGATACAGTTTCAAATAATTGGAAGCGTATAGATTTAGGATCAGGATTCAATCACACACCTCTTTTTATTGTGGAAAACAATCAAAAAGAAATCTTTGTCTTTACTGATTACGGATTTTTATGGAGTTCACATGATGGTTCACATGATGGTTTGAATTGGCGTTATTTATTAATGGATAGTTATATACCATTCGCAGATTTTCAGCTTTATGACAGTACCATTTTTGCTGTGCAAAGTAACACCGTTTTGTGGAGCAGCCATCTAATGGTTGGCGGGTTTTCATCAGTTCGACAAAATGTGCAATCCTGTTCAGTTTTCCCTAATCCTTGCGATGATAGGCGAAGCTGTTACTTATCTCTTCCAAACGTGATAAATCCAACAATCAAGCTGTTTACGGCTTCAGGGATAGAAATTCCGCTTGTTGTCTTAAATTTGAGCAATGGGAATACATACCTTCTCAATTGGGAGCCGTCTTTGCCTAGCGGTATGTATTCATTACAAATAATGAGCAAAGGCATTAAAATTTTAAACAAGAGCTTAGTAATAACAAAATAGCAAATTCCTTATTGAAGCAAGCAGCTCTGCCTTCTCACGGTCTTTGGATGAATATGTCTGATGGCATGGGGCAAAATACGAATTAGTTCTTCGTTATGAGAGTACCCGAGCAGAGTGGGAGAAAAGTGGGTGGCAACTATTTACACATTTCCCTTTCATAGTTGTTCCATGCCTCCATAGAAGTCATGATACTGAAGTCTATAGATTTAGGATTCAATATAAAGACTGATGGCTGTTCATTTTCACATAAATGTCTATCGGGAGTGCTTCGAGTTCGCTTGGTGTTTTGTGTGCCGATTAAGAAAATGATAGGATATATAATGGAAATAGTAGATATTGAGACGATGGTATCACCCGAGTTTATTGCAAGCGCCAAGCCGCGCGTCTCGCCGGTTGCTGCGACGATCATCGGGTCGGAGATCTTGAAGATCGCCGCTGATATTCGTGCTATGGTTGCTGGTGGGAAGAAAGTTTGTAATCTTACCGTCGGTGATTTTAATACTAAATATTTCCCGATCCCCGATTATCTCGAACAGGAGATAGAAAAAGCCCTCGAAGCTGGCGAGACGAATTATCCGCCTTCCGACGGGGTGCTCCAGCTTCGCAAAGCGGTGCAGTCATTTTACAAGCGTCGTTTAGGTCTCGACTATCCGCTCGAAAGTTTTATCATCACCGGTGGTGCGCGCCCCGTGATCTATGGCACGTATAATGCGCTTGTCGCTCCGGGCGATATCGTTGTCTATCCTGTGCCATCTTGGAATAATAATCATTATTGTAATTTGCACTCGGCAGTTGCAAAGCAGATCGTCACGACGGTCGAAGATTCGTTTATGCCGACTCGTGCCAAGCTCGAAGGCGCTCTCAAAGGTGCACGTTTGCTGTCGCTGAACTCGCCGTTGAACCCGACGGGTACGATGTTCACCCGCGAACAGCTCGAAGGAATTTGTGATCTTATCCTCGAAGAAAATGCATCGAGAGGCGAAGACGAACGTCCGCTTTTCTTGATGTACGATCAAGTGTATTGGATGCTGACCTTCGGCGAGATGGAGCATGTTAATCCTGTTTCGCTTCGCCCTGAAATGGCGAAATACACGATCTTTGTTGATGGTATCTCGAAGGCGTTTGCCTCGACAGGTCTTCGTGTTGGTTGGGCAGTAGCTCCGCCGGATATTGCGGCTTCGATGTCAAATATTCTTGGCCACGTCGGCGCATGGGCTCCGCGTGCCGAGCAGGTAGCGACAGCCGCGTTGCTCGAAAACGATGAGGTGATCGATTCGTACCACCAAGCAATGTTTACGGGAGTTGAAGCACGACTTCGCACATTGTACGACGGTTTTGCTTCAATGACGAGCGCGGGGCTGTCAGTATCAGCTATTCCACCGATGGGTGCTATTTATCTGAGCGTACAATTTAATTTGATCGGCAAGACCACGCCCGATGGCAAAGTGCTCAATACGACGGAAGAGATTCGCAGGTATTTACTTGATGTGGCCGGTTTCGCGATCGTGCCGTTCTACGCATTTGATCTCCGTCAAGAAACGGGTTGGTGCCGCCTGTCGGTCGGTGCAACGTCAGTCGCTGAGATCGAAGAGGTGATGCCGAAGGTTCGCGCCGCTATCGAGGCGCTGAAGTAAGCATCGGTTATTGTTTTTAATCGTGAGAAAAAAAAGGCAGGTGTTACCTGCCTTTTTTATTTAATACTTTGGCGTAATGCCCATATTATAAAACATAAACGAGAATTCGTCGGTCACTTCTTCGATATATTTCGAGATCGGTTTGCCGCCACCGTGTCCGGCTTTGGTTTCGATACGAATAAGTTGCGGGTTGGGCCCTGAATATTTCTCTTGGAGTGTCGCCGCGAATTTAAATGAATGCCCCGGTACTACACGGTCATCATGGTCGGCAGTAGTGATAAGTGTTGCTGGGTACTTTGTGCCTTCACGTAAGTTATGAAGTGGTGAGTAGCCATAGAGATAGTCAAACATTTCTTTGCTATCAGAACTCGTGCCATAATCACGCGCCCATCCAAAGCCGATCGTAAATTTCTGATAGCGAAGCATATCCATCACTCCGACAGCAGGGAGCGCAACTTTGCAAATGTCGGGTCGCTCGGTCATAATCGCACCAACAAGCAAGCCCCCATTAGAGCCGCCGGCGATAGCGAGTTTATTTTTTTATGTATAATTATTGTTAAAGAGATATTCCGCTGCTGCGATATAATCATCAAAGACATTCTGTTTTTTGAGCTTTGTCCCTGCCTCATGCCACTCTTCGCCATACTCGCCACCACCGCGAAGGTTAGGCATTGCAAAGACCGCACCGTTTTCGAGCAAGATGATCCGTGCGGTGCTAAAGCCTGGGGTTAAGCTCACATTGAATCCGCCGTAAGCATAGAGATAGCAAGGGTTTTTCCCATCAAGCTTCAAGCCTTTTTTATGCACGATGAACATTGGGATCTTCGTGCCATCTTTGCTTGTATAAAAGATCTGCTTCGAATCATATTCTTCAGGATCGAATTTCACCAAACTCTTCCGGAATTGTGTTGAAGTATTTTTTTCAATGTCGTAATGATAGATCGTTGCAGGATAAGTGAAAGATGAAAAGGTATAAAAAACTTCTTTATCTTTTTTCTTGCCGCCAAAACCTCCGACACTGCCAATGGTCGGGAGTTTGATCTCATGAAGCTGTTTTCCCGTCAGATCATAAACGTAAGCGTGATTGCTCGCGTCTTTCATATAGGTTGCGATCAGTTTTCCGTCAACCATAGAAACGCTTTCGAGTACATCTTTTGATTCTGGGATGATCTCAACCCATTTCGATGGATTAGCGAGTGTTGTTTTGACAACTTTATTTTTTGGTGCATTCAAATTCGTTCTGATGTAGAGTTCATCTCCATCTGATTCTACAATGCCTGCTTCAACATCAAGATCGGCATTGACCGTGATATAAGTTGGGGATGGGCTCTTGAGATCTTTTACGAGAAGCATATTTCCTTTGCGTCCAGGTTCTTGAACGTACATTGTCAAAAACCGCTCGTCTTCGGTTGGTCCGCAATAGAACTGACGCTTCGGCTGGGTTTTGTCTTCGTATATCAATTCATCTTTACTTTGGTCATCACCGAGTTTATGATAATAGACTTTCATAAACTCGTTTGCCGTTGTATATGCCGCGCTGGTCGGGGCATCAAAGCGACTATAAAAGAAACCGTTCTTCCACCACGCCGCTCCTGAAAATTTTACCCATTCGATATGATCGCTCATTTGCTTGCCTGTCGCAAGATCGAGTACATACAACTCCTGCCAATCAGAGCCTGCTTTTTGAACAGAGTATGCAAGATACTTATCATCATTTGATGGAAAGTCGCCACCGAGCGCGACGGTGCCATCTTTGCTCATCGTGTTCGGATCAAGCAAGATGCGAGGCTCGCCGTTCAACCCTTCTTGAATATAGACTACCGATTGGTTTTGCAAGCCGTCGTTCTTTTGAAACATATAATATTTACCGATCTTTTGCGGAGCAGTAAACTTGGGGTAGTTCATGATCTCTTCGAGGCGACTTTTGATCTTCTGCCGGAAAGGGATCTTCGATAGATAATCGAACGTGACTTTATTTTCTGCTTCAACCCATTCTTTGGTCTCTGCAGTGTCAGTGTTTTCGAGCCAGCGATAGGGGTCGGGCACGATGGTGCCGAAGTAGTCATCGGTCACAGTACCTTTTTTGGTTGCTGGATATTGTAACTGTGCGTCTGCGATGTTTGCAACACTCATTGTTAGTACAAGAAAGAAAATGAAACGCTTCATAATGGATTGGGGTATAATAGTGCTTCGTAACTACGGTTTTTTGTCTATTTCTGTTCCATTATCTTGTTGTTAGTTTATGACAAAAAAAATTATGCTCTTGGGCTCGGGCGAGCTTGGCAAAGAATTTGTGATTGCGGCAAAGCGTCTCGGGCAATATGTCATCGCCGTTGATTCGTATAATGATGCACCGGCGCAACAAGTAGCCGATGAGCGTGAAGTAATAGATATGCTTGATGGTGCGGCGCTTGATGCGGTGGTCGCCAAGCATAAACCCGATCTGATCGTCCCGGAAATAGAAGCCATTCGTACCGAAAGATTCTATAACTACGAACAACAAGGCATTCAAGTTGTGCCGAGCGCACGAGCCGCAAACTTCACGATGAACCGCAAAGCGATTCGCGACCTCGCCGCAAAAGAACTCGGTCTTCGCACCCCGAAGTATCAATATGCAACGACGCTCGATCAATTTAAGAAAGCCATACATGAGATCGGTATCCCTTGTGTGGTGAAGCCATTAATGTCTTCATCGGGCAAAGGGCAATCGACGGTAAAGTCGGAAGCTGACATTGAAAAAGCGTGGGAGTATGCAACGACAAAAGGTCGGGGCGATCTGATAGAAGTGATCGTGGAGGAATTTATAAAATTTGAGTCGGAGATCACCTTGCTTACGGTCACACAAAAAAATGGCGAGACACTGTTTTGTCCACCGATAGGGCATCGACAAGAGCGCGGCGACTATCAAGAAAGTTGGCAGCCGGCTGAGATAAACACTAAACAACTTCGCGAAACAGAAGAGATGGCTCGTAAAGTAACTAACGCCCTGACCGGTGCAGGAATTTGGGGAGTCGAATTTTTTCTCGGAAAAGAGGATGTATATTTTTCCGAGTTATCACCGCGTCCGCACGATACCGGGATGGTCACACTCTCTGGATCGCAAAATTTTTCGGAGTTTGAATTGCATTGTCGCGCGGTGCTTGGTCTGCCGATACCCGAGATCACCTTAGAGCGTGCCGCCGCAAGTGCGGTGATCCTTGCAGGTGATGACTCAATGCAACAGCCGAGCTATGATGGTCTTGCCGAAGCAATGTCTTTCCCAAGATCTGATGTAAAGATATTTGGCAAACCCACCACACGTAAGTATCGTCGGATGGGTGTTGCATTGGCGTATGATGTTGTTGGTTCTTCGACAGATGCTGTGCGCAAAAAAGCAAAAGAAATTGCGGATATGGTGAAGGTCATTAGTGGCTTTTAGTAAATAATATTTTTTATCCTCAAAAATTTTTCCATTTAACCCCCAAAAAGTTCACTTCCTTACTGCATCTGAAACAAATAAGCTATTTCTAAGAAAAACCTCCTGTCGGTTTTAGGGTTGTTATTGATAGGGCTGGATTTTTGCCCTTTGTGTTATATTAATGACTGGTGAGTGTCCCCTTTGTGTACCCCGAAGGAGAGTACTGATCTATGTATATTAGCCGAGATATTAAAGTCATCAATGAATTACCCGATCCATCATTATATGATGTTGATCACCTGTGTGCGGGTTTTGAGTCGCACAATTCGATCATTCGAGGCTCATCCACTCATTATCATTTTCCTGAACATACCGCACCACTCACGGTGCATTGCAATTTCAATGGTGTTGGTGTCTATGATGAATCGGTATCACATTATGAAGTTGATGATCATTCTTTTTTACTGATCAATGAAGGACAGCGATACTCGATCACGATAGAAGCGGCGAAGCCTGTCGAAGCATTTTACGTTTTTTTTCGCACCGGCTACGCAGAGGAAGTGCATTCAGCTCTTTCGAAGAATACACTTTCGCTACTTGATGACCCAACTTCAGAATGCGGAGAAACACTTCGATTCGTTGATATGAAGTATGCCGATGATCTGTATCTAAAACCGAGTATGCTTCGCTTGAAATCATTATTTGATATGGGCTCTGTGATCGAAGAGCAGCTTGAGGAAGAATTCTCGTTGTTGATGGGGTCGTTGCTTCAGAGTCAGTGCGAGACGTTTGAGCAAATGCAAAAACTCTCGGCACACCGCCACTCGACTCGTGTTGAGCTCTATAAACGATTGCAACGAGCGCGAGAGGTGATGGAATCGTCATTTTGTTCTGAGCTATCGCTGAATATGATCGCAAGCGGGGCGTGCTTGTCTCCACATCATTTTCTCAGGCAGTTCAAAGCCTTGTATGGCACAACGCCGCATCAATATCTCATCCAAAAACGGCTCGCCAAAGCAAAAGAGTTATTAAACGACCAGAACCTGAGCATTACCGAGATATGTCATGCGGTAGGTTTTGCGAGTCTCGGCTCGTTTAGTTGGATGTTTCGTCGTCATTTTGGGTGGTCGCCGGAACAGCTCCGAAAACAAACGGTAAAATAGCAAAAGCCTCACGAGAAATCGTGAGGTTTTTTTTGCTTAAAAACGGCGAAACTCACTTGACCAACTTTTGCTTATACCGCAATAGAATTATGAGATTATGATGAGAAGTGTTGTTGCTTTTACCCTGCTATTATTTACATCCGCTGTTTGCGCACAAACCAACTCGGAGACCGAGCTGCCCGAGCTCGGGAAGATCGAAAATGAAGAGTATCAACAACAGCGCGAAGAATGGATCCAAATGATGCATCGCGCCGAGCCAGGGCTAAACTGGAAAGTGATCGATGCTGAAACTCGAGATGCAAAAGCGAAGCAATTCACGACCCAAAAACTTTCAAAACACTCTACTCTTTCAACTCCTTCGGATACTTTTGCCGGCGGCAGACTTGTCGCCAAGTGGCTTGAACGCGGCAGTACCAACGTCTCAGGTAGAACCCACACCGCTGATATAGATTTTGAGACCGATACGATCTTCGTTGCTTCGGCAATGGGAAATATTTGGAAAGCAAAGATGGGTGACTCAAACTGGACGGTGTTGAATGATAGCCATCGCTTTGGTGATATTAGAACATTAAGAATTCTGCACACGGCAACTGGCAAAAGATTATTTGCTGCTTGCAACGGTCCGGTGGTGTGCCGATACAGTGACAATGGCGGCGCGAGTTGGAAAGAAGCTGCTGGTCTTGATGGTCCTAAAAACTGGGGCGGCATAAAACGGGCGACAGTTTCAGCCGACGAAAGGACGATCTATCTCATCGGTTATGAATGGGATTATACGGCTTGGAAACAAGTCACTACGCTCTATAGATCTAATGATTATGGTAGAAATTTTTCCCAGCAAGGCAAATGGGACTTGAGCTCTGATAAGTGTGATGTTTGGCAATCGCGAGATGCCACCTCGAAAGTCTATCTCGTAAAAGGCGACTCGTTGTTTACTGTTTCCTCAAGTGGAGTATTCATTCCATTGTTTCATTTTACGAATGATACGATCACCGGTGCCAACGCACTTTATCTCGATGGTAAGGTCGCAGGGAATATGACAACACTTGCCCTGTGCGCAACGACAAACAATATATCGTCAATATACACGTCTATTGATAGTATGAGCAATTGGACAAATCGAGGTTTTGTAAATGGCAGCCCATTTAGTGCGAATAGTTTTCGCATCTCTCTCGACGAACCATTGAAACTCTACTTAGGAAATGTCAATGTAAACGTGTCGAGTGATACTTCGGCGCAATTTATCGTGCCACATCAATGGTGGGAGTATTATGGCGATATATCAAATCGTCTCCATGCTGATATTGATGGCATTGATATTTTCCGCGATCAGTTAGGCAATGAGATCACGTTAGTCTCAACCGATGGGGGCACATACATTTCGAACGATGGACTGGAATCAGTTGATAATTTAACATATTCTGGTATTCGTACTAGCCAGTATTATAGTACCTACACTTCTGCAAAGCCTTATATGGTCAGTGCTGGGGCGCAGGATCAGGGGTATCAACGCTCGTTCGATCAGAGTGCTGGGTTGCTGAGGATGGAGCAGACCATCAGTGGTGATTATGGGCATTTGGTTAGCGGTGATATGGGCACTTCAGTTTGGGGTGATTACCCGGGGTTTGTGATCGGGTATTTTGATGCGCGTAATAATAAGAATCATCACGATTGGACATTTGTCGGCTCAAATAAGCTTTGGATCCCGCCAATTGCCGCAGACCCGAGCAACGCGAAGCGAGTATATGTTGCTTGCGGTGACTCGGTAAATGATGAGTCGCACCTTTGGGAATTGACCGACAATGGCTCAGCTCTTGTAGCCAAAGTACTCCCGTATGATTTTTCTTTGGGAAATAAAGATCGTAAAGTCTCGGCGATGGCATTTTCTCCGTTTGATAATGCAACAATGTATGCGCTCTCAAGCGATGGATATTTCTTTCGTTCGACCAACACGGGCCAAGATTGGAAAGCTTCCGATACGACCGAAACGCCCGGAAGCCATTACTTTTATGGTTCGGTGATCGTGCCATCACGACTAACAAATCATAAAATCTGGGTTGCAGGAAGCGGATACTCAAACTCTTCAGTGTATGTCACCAATGACGAAGGGAAGAGCTTTATTGCTATCGATTCAGGCTTGCCAAAGACATTAGTCTATGGAATGGTCGTTTCGGATGACGAACGGTTTCTCTATGCCGCGACAGAAGTAGGACCCTATGTTTATAGCGCAGAAGCAAAGCAATGGTTTGATCTTCAAGCAAAAAATGGCACGACTGCGCCCGATATGGTCTATTGGTCGGTCGAGAAAGTACCCCAAAGCAATACGATTCGTTTCGGGACGTATGGTCGAGGGATCTGGGATCTCGATGTTCTCTCAAGTCGCGATAGGGTAAAGACACATGAAGCCGGAATAACGAACGCTTTGCATTTCCGAGCTAATCCGAGCATTAGTTCGGGCGCCATTCAATTTCAGTTTGATCTGCAGTCCCAGGATGAAATTTCTATCGCTATTTACGATCTTAGTGGAAAAGAGTGAGAAATTTCTCGACAAATTCGACCCTAGGATCACAGATATGGTCTTGGAATGGCAAAAGTGATTCGGAATCGCCATTGCCGAGCGGTTTTTACACGGCAATACTCAAAACTGGTGCTCAAATTGAGTTTACGAAAGTTGAGATTGTACACTAATTTATTAGGCAGATCTGGTGTTGTAGGGCGCCGATAATTCGCATCGTTTTGTTTGAAACGTCTATACTGAAACGCCGTAGGAAGTCCAGATGAAAACAGTACTTACAGCATTGTTGCTTTTGGTTGTGGGCACATCATTTGCTCAGCAGCTCACCGGTTCGCACGAACTCACACTTGACGATGCCGTCAAGATGGCGCTTGATAAAAATTACAATATTCGTACCGCGGGCTACAGCCTTGAGACCGCACAGCTCACTCGCTCAAAAGCGGGTGATGCATTACTGCCGAGTGTCAGCGGCAGCGCAGATTATACCTACTCCAAACCCTTAACCAAGCAATATGGGGTGTTGCCGGATGCGTCGCATGGTTTCGATTATGGTGTTGGCGCAAACATTAATATTTTTAATGGTGGTGCTGATGCGGCGAATATTCGTTCTGCCGGATATAACCTTGATGCGGCAAGATATAATTTGAAATGGGTACGCCAAAGTATTGCATTCAATGTGACGAGCGCCTATATTGCGGCGTTACGTTTTAAAGAACTTCAGAATAGCACGGCTAAAACATTAGCAGAATCGAGAACCCAACTTGATCGTGTCAAAGGACAATTTCAAGCTGGCGCGGTTGCCATTGGCTTAGTCTATCAGCAAGATGCGCTCGTCGGCCAACAAGAACTTGAAGGCATTCAGGCAAAAAATAACTATGAGAATGCACTTGCCGATCTGTTGTACCTCCTCGATGTTGCCCCAAATGATTATCTCAATTTTGATGTCTCCTTAAAAGGTATCGATACCACTGTTAGCGCGATCAGCGGTCGTGCGAAGGATGTTGCGCCAACGCCTTCGAACATTTCTTCGTTGGTCGAGCGTCGTGAAGACTTTGCGGCGATTCGCTCGAATATTTTAGCCCAAGAAGCTAATATCAGTATTACTCGTTCGTTATTACTCCCGACGTTGGGAGCAGGTGTGAGAATCGGCGGAAGTGGGTTTAATACTTCTTTTAATAATATCCCATTTTCAAATTCACTTACCGGGACACTCTCGCTTAGTGTTCCGATCTTTGATCGTTTTCAGAATCGCACGCAGATCGATATTCAGAAAGTTAATCTCGAAGCAAGTCAAGTGAATCTCGAGCAATCGGTACAATCGTTTAAAAGCGATATAGCAAAAGCACAAAACAATCTTCGTGGCTCCGAGCAGGCTCTCGGTGCGAGTGCGTCGGCGCTTGCGAGTGCTGAAGAAAGTTTGCGCTCGGCTACCGAGCGTCTCCGCGTCGGAGCTGGCATTCAAGTTGATGTTGTTGTAGCCGAAGCCCAAGTGCAAACGGCACGTTCGAACCGGATCAACTCGGTCTATAATTATTTGCTCGCATCGAAACAGCTTGAGTACCTGCTGGGCAGAACAAACTACTAATTTTTATTTCGTACCCTTATCCCCGTTATGGAAGACACATTACAAACAAAGACGCCGACATCGACAGTGACCGTTGTCGATAAAATGAAGAAGAAGAAAAAGCGAAACCGTTGGATCTGGATTTCGCTCGGTGTATTATTAGTATTGATCATTGTCGTGGTCGTCGTTGCCGGCGGCAAAGAAAAAGGCATCACCGTACAGACCGAAAAGGTCTCGCAACGGACGATCACTGAAATTGTGCAGGCCACTGGTAAGATCCAACCCGAAACATCGGTAAAGATCTCACCGGAAGTATCGGGTGAAATTACCGAGTTGCCGTTTAAGGAAGGCGCGCAAGTAAAGAAGGGGCAGATGTTAGTAAAGATCAAACCAACCACGATCCAAGCGCAATATGAAGCAGGTGTTGCACAACTTGAAGCTTCGAAAGCTCGAGTTCAGCAGAACAAAGCTCAGCGTATCACCACCGAACTCGCTCTGAAACGAATGAAGGAGTTGCACGGTAAGAATTTGGTTTCTGATGCTGACATCGAGCAGGCACAATCACAATTTGATATAGCCGAAGCTAATTATAGTGCCTCACAGCACGAAGTTGATGCCGCGGCAAGTCAGTTAAAACAGCTTGCAGAAAGTTTGCGCAAGACCGCGGTTCTTTCTCCAATGGATGGTGTGATCACCCAATTGATCTCACAGCTTGGGGAAAAAGTGGTCGGAACAAGTCAGTTCACTGGTACAGAAATGATGTCGGTCAGTGATCTTTCGGTGATGAACGCTATGGTTGAAGTTGATGAGAACGATGTGGTAAATCTTAAGCTTGGTGACACCGCTCGTATTTCGATCGACGCATTTCCGGGTAGAGTATTTGTCGGTACGTTAGTGGAAATAGCTAATAGTGCAAAGCTTAAAGGTGTGGGCACTCAGGATCAGTCCACCAATTTTGAAGTGAAGATCCGTTTGGTTGGGTTCGAGACCGGAGAGCTTCGTCCGGGTATGAGCTGCACAGCGAAGATCGAAACGCAGACAAAAACGAATGTAATGACCGTACCGATCATGGCAGTCACTCGTCGGACATCAATGGTAATGACTAAAGACCCCGGAGCCGGTGCTGCCGAAGTGGGTAAGACAAAAAAGCCATCGGCATCTGACGAAGAAGGACAATCGCCACTGATCGTCTTTGTGATCGACGGCAAAAAAGTAAAAGCCGTAAAAGTAAAAACAGGTATTTCGGATAATTCGTATGTTGAGATCACCGACGGTCTCAAGGGCACCGAAGAAATTGTCAAAGGAAATTACTCTGCTGTTTCAAAAGATCTTGAAGACGGGAAGATGATCAAGATCGATAATAATGCAGGTCTTGGTACAACCAAAGATACAAAAAAATAACGTTATGGGAAATCTCGCAGCGGAATCGGTTATTTATTTAGAAGACATCTATCGTGTCTATGATATGGGCACAGAGCGAGTCTATGCACTCAACGGAGTGACGATTCCGATCAAGCGAAATGAATATGTTGCCCTGATGGGTCCTTCGGGTTCGGGCAAATCAACGTTGATGAATCTTATCGGCTGTCTGGATACACCAAGCTCGGGAAATTATTATTTTAATGGTGCCAACGTTGCCGGGCTTGATGACAATGAGCTTGCCGAAATTCGCAACAAAGAGATCGGCTTCGTTTTTCAAACGTTTAATCTGTTGCCGAGAAGTGACGCTCTGCATAATGTCGAGCTTCCACTTGTGTATGCTGGTGTCAAGAAAAGCGAGCGCATCGAACGTGCTTATGAAGCTTTAGAGATGGTCGGCTTGGCTGATCGTTCGACGCATAAGCCGAATGAAATGTCGGGCGGACAGCGCCAGCGTGTTGCCATTGCTCGCGCGTTGGTCACAAGGCCTTCTATCCTGCTTGCCGATGAACCAACCGGAAATCTTGACTCGAAGACCGGTGAGGATATTATGAAATTTTTTGGTGAGTTGCATTCAAAAGGGAACACGATCATCGTTGTTACCCACGAAGAAGAAATTGCCCTTCATGCGAATCGAATTGTGCGTATTCGTGACGGCAAAGTAGAGTCAGACGGACCTTCGCAAAAATAATGAGATTAATAAACGATACCCGAGAAGGACTTTCGATCGCATGGCAAGCCGTCAAGGCGAACCCGTTGCGTTCGGTCCTGACGATGCTCGGTATCATTATTGGTATCTTCACCGTAACGTTGATGGGTGCATTTATCAACGGTATGGACGGGCTATTTCGGCAAACTGCAAGCGCGATGAAGACCGATGTCTATTATATTGATAAATGGGATTGGGGTGGCGGAGATTGGCGTTTGATGCGAAATCGACCAACGATACGAGAAGACTATCTTGATATTCTCAGATTACGAATGACAACCGCTTCGGCATTTAGTCTCTCGTCAAGCCAATGGGGCCAGGAAGCACATTTTAAAAATCGAAGCGTAAAAAATATTAATGCTCAGGGAGTGAGCGAGGGTTATCTTGCTACCGAATCGACGGTGATCGAGAGTGGAAGGTTTTTTACTGTCTCAGAATTAGCCTCAGCACGGCCGGTCTGTGTGCTGGGTTATGAAATTGCATCAAATTTATTCCCGAATCAGTCACCATTGGGTCAGGAGATTCGCTTGAGCGGCTATCCTCTTGAAGTGATCGGTGTTGCTAAGCGAGTCGGCGGTTTATTTGCGGTATTCTCGGTTGATAATAATGTGATAATGCCGTTTAGAACGATGCAGTCGGCTTATGGAGAAAAACATCAAGGAGTAACGATCGGTGTAAAAGCAGCATCGGTTGAAAAAAAGCAGGACACCCGCGACGAGTTAGAATTTGTGATGCGGCAAATTCGCAAACTCAAACCCAACCAAACATTAAATTTTGGTATAAATAATCAAGATCAGTTTAATCAGCAGATCGACGGACTTACGCTGTTACTGAGTATCGTTGGGTTTACGATCACCGGTTTATCGTTACTTGTTGGTGGTATCGGCATTATGAATATTATGTACGTCAGCGTGAAAGAGCGTACTCGCGAGATCGGGATTCGTAAAGCCGTCGGCGCAACACGACGTTCTCTCGTCACCCAATTTTTATTTGAAGCTTCGATGTTATCGCTTATTGCAGGGCTTATTGCTCTGGCGCTTGCATACCCAGTGACAATTCTTGCAAACGATATTTTATTGAAAGACTCGGATATGCACATCGGCTTCCCACTTTCGTATGCAATGGTGGGCTTAGGCTTATCGTTGATAACCGGAATGGTGTTTGGTATTTTTCCGGCACTACGAGCATCACGCCTTGACCCTGTTGACGCACTTCGATACGAATAATGTCTCTGCTCAAAGAAAATATCAGTATGGCGACATCGTCGCTTCTCTCGAATAAACTTCGAGCTTTTCTGACGATGCTTTCGATCGTTGTGGGCATTTTTTCGATCATCGGGTCGATGACCGCAATCGGTATTCTCACTAATGGTATCAGTAGTTCGCTTTCACAATTGGGAAGCGAGACATTTACCGTGCAGAAATTTCCGTCGATACAATTGGGTGGTATGGATTGGCTCAAGTATATGCATCGCCGTTCGATCACTTTCGATCAGATCAAGTTCGTTCGCGAATTTACCAAACTTCCGATCGCCGTGAGCGCCGAGCACACGACGGCTCCGATAATCGTCTCTTATGGTAATGAGAAGAGCGACCCCCAGTTTAATATGATGGGAAGTGACGATTATTTCGCTACTAATCATAATTATACCGTCAGTGAAGGCAGAATGCTGACAAAAGATGATATTGAATATGCGAGAGATGTTTGTGTATTGACGACCGGGATCCTTCAACGAATTTTTAAGCATGGCGAAAACCCTATTGGTAAAGAAGTAAAACTTAATGCTCGTCCGTATGAGGTCGTTGGTGTGTTTGAAAGCAAAGGGGGTGGTGGGGGTGCATCGCTTGATAATTTCGCGCTGGTTCCTATTACCAATGAACAAAAATATTTTACTGATCGCGATATTACCTCGCTCACAATGACCGTGCGCGCAGCATCACAAGAACAACTCGATGCGACGCAGGATGAAGTCATCGGAGCATTGCGCACGGCACGCAGTGTAAAGCCGGGTGCCGTCAATGACTTTGAAGTTGAGACCAACAGCAGCTTAAATCTTCAGTTCGAAAGTTTTTCGAAATATATCGTTTATGCCGGAGCCGGCATCAGCGCGATCGCCTTGCTCGCCGCTTCGATCGGCATTATGAATATTATGCTGGTTTCGGTAACCGAGCGCACCAAAGAAATTGGTATTCGAAAAGCACTTGGCGCAAAACGCTCATCAATTATTGCACAATTTCTGACCGAGTCGGTCGTGTTGTGCTTGATCGGTGGTGTGATCGGTATTATCCTCGGAATTGGTTTAGGGAATCTCATTGCTATTTTTGCTAAAGCCCCCGTCTATATCCCCTATATGTGGATCGGCATCGGCTTGGTCGTCTGTTCATTCGTCGGTGTGGTCTTTGGGATGTACCCCGCTCTCAAAGCGGCGCGTATGAATCCTGTGGACGCATTGCGTTTTGAATAATCTTTTCTCATTCGGCTCGTAGATTTGTAGCCGATGTCAATTACTTCTCATATTAAAACTCGCTCACTGGCACTTCTTGCCGGTGCACTGTTCGGCTTGTCGTTTCCGCCGTTCGGTATTGTTGGTGGCTTACTGGCGTTTGTGGCGTTAGTGCCATTGCTTATTGCCCTTGAAGATACGAAGCGTCTTCGCGATGCCTTTTCGACAACCTATCTGATGATGTTCATCGTCACGCTCATTGCTACGTATTGGGTTGGCGGATGGAAAGGTGAGGGGCAGGTCGATCCTTTTCTCATGGTCGGTGGAGTCGGGCTGGCAATAGTGCATCCTCTTTTTCTGGTGATCCCGATATTAATATATGATGCTACGCGCCGAAGATTTGGGCACATCACTGCGCTCGGTTTGTTGCCAATTATTTGGGTCGGTTTTGAATATTGGCATTCGACCGGTGACCTGAGTTTTCCGTGGCTCTCGCTTTTTAATACGCAAACCTATAACACTGCATATATTCAATTTATCGAGTTTACGGGAAGTTATGGATTGTCATTCGTGATCGTCATCATTAATATTTTACTCTACTCACTGCTTCGACAAAGAAAAATATTTGGATTTGCTCCGACGGTGACATTAAAAACTGTAGGAGCCTTCAAACGCACACGACTCTTTTTGCTCTCGGCACTTGCAGCGCTCATTATTATTCCATATTGTTTTGGGTTGTATCAATTAAGCCGATCTTCAAGCACCACCGAGCCAGCTCGCACACTTCGTGTTGCGATCATCCAACCGAATATTAATCCGTGGGACAAATGGTCTTCGGGTACGAATCAGATCACGGATTCGATGTTTCATGCAACGCGGACGGCTCTAGCGACGACACCGATTCGTGCCGACCTTGCACTTTGGCCTGAAACGGCTATTACCTATCCGATCACACAACCGTGGCGCAAAGAAGATCTGCGCAAGATGTACTTGTTTGTTTCGGAGATCGGGATGCCTGTCTTGACCGGCATTCCAGATCGCGAAGAATATATTAGCGGACGAGATACGATTCCGCCGGACGCAAAAAAATCGAATGACCCTACGCTATTCTATCGTGATTGGAATTCGTCGATGTTGTTTTATTTTGATCTTTCTGGTAAGCCAACCTATCAGCGATATCATAAACAGATGCTTGTGCCATTCGGCGAACACGTACCGTATGTGGATGAATTTCCAATCTTAGGTGAGTGGTTCAAGTGGGGTGTCGGGCTGGGTAGTTGGAATAAAGGCGAAGGGTATGAAGTGTTCAAGTTGCCGTTTCATGGGGCACAACTCACGCAACCCGATACTGCAAAACTGTGCACGATGGTTTGCTATGAGTCGGTGTATCCCTCTTATGTGCGAAAGTTTGTTGCAAATGGTGCTGACCTCATTACGATCATCACGAATGACGGTTGGTATGGCAATAGCTCAGGGCCCTATCAACATAATCGCTACGCAGTACTTCGAGCGATCGAAAACCGTCGTTGGGTTGCTCGCTCGGCGAATACCGGAATTTCATCGGTCATCGACGATAAGGGAAGATTCATCGAAGAAACAGCCGTGTTCAAGAGTGCTTCGATCATCAAAAATATTCCGCTCATTACAAAGCAAACATTGTACACCCAATACGGTGATGTGATCGCATTGCCGAGCTTTTGGTTTACGTTTATATTTATTGTTGTGCTCATTGTGATGCGACTTCTTTCAAAAAAGAAAAAACACGATGCCGTTTGATCTCGATATTCTCTATTTTTTAAATCAGACGATCGCATCGCCGACACTTGATGCAATAATGATCGCATTGACGAGTGTTAAAGTTTGGACCCCTGCTTATATATTGGTTGCCTTACTTCTGATCTATTACAAACGTTGGGTTGGCGTTCGACTGGTCGTGAGTACTGTAGTGCTGATCGGGCTAATCAATCTTGTGACGAATGTAGCAGTGAAACCCCTTGTCGCACGAGAACGCCCGTGTGCTCTTAATTTCTCGACGGCAGAGCGTGTCGTACCGTGGGTTCGCTTGCCCGATGGGATGAGACTTGGTTATAGCTTTCCGTCTTCCCATGCAGTAAATAATTTTGCTGGTGTCGTGTTTTTTATTGTGTTATTTCGTCGTCGTAAGTCATTGTATTGGTTGCTTGTTCCGGCACTAGTCGTTTCACTGACCAGGCCGTATCTCGGGTTGCATTATCCTTCGGATATTATTGGCGGGATGCTGATCGGTGCGCTATGCGGATATGGGTGGGCATTGGTTCACGAGTATTTTGAGCGTAAGTTGTTCAAGGTGACTACATCCAATTGAGATACTTTTGTTGTAATAAATGAGGGTATCATATGTGAACCTAACTATTCGTTTTTTAGGTTATATTATTGTTAATTTTTTAAGGAGAACTTTATGAAAAAAATGATCGCGATAGCATTGGTTTTTGCCTTGACAGGTTTATTTACGAACACGGTTGATGCGAAAACAAAACCGGTTGCCAAAAGTTGGACCGGCGTATTGATCGACAAAATGTGTTCGAAAAAAATGACAGGGGATATGGCAAAATGCTCTATGCATACAAAAATGTGTGCAAGCGAAGAGATGTGTGCTAAGTCCGGTTATGGTTTGATGGTTGACGGCAAGTATTATAAATTTGACAAGAAGGGCGACCAGCTTGCAACGGCATATCTCAAACAAACAACAAAAGAGAAAGATATGCAGATCGAAGTAACAGGTAAGATGAGCGGAAGTATGATCAAAGTAACCGACATCAAAGATAAAATGTAAAATCAGTTTTATAAAAAAAGCAGGTATCATAACGATGCCTGCTTTTTTTTGTTTTAAAAATATTCTCAGGTTTAAAAATTCGTGACGATCTCGGTTGCGAAGCCTGCTGAGGCAAAAGTATAGATGATCTTTTTTGTAATGCGGTCAACAATATAGATGCCCGATGATGGTGCACCTCCATTTACTCCGTGATTGTGAACACCACCCACAAGTTTTTCTGTAGTGATATACGCCACTCTCCCATCACGCGAAAATGCGATCGAACGGGGGTTGGTATTGATGCTATCGACTGTTGCTGTAACAGTATTCGTTGCGGTGCTGATAATCTTGATCTGATCGGAGCCCCAAGCCGTTACCCATAGCTCAGAGCCATCGGGTGAAAGACACGAGCTATAAGGATTATAATTTGCGGGGATCCGAGCGACGATCGTATCGCGATGAAGATCGAACACGACTACTTCAGAACTGTTCTGACAGCTGACATATAATAATGAGTCGTTCGGGGAGATCGTCATAAAGCCAGGGAAATATTTTGCCTGGTACTCGCCCGGTAACGGACTTGGCACATCGTTGCCGATCGGTAATATCTTTAGGATAGAATCATTCTGCGTATCGACTCGAGCAATATTATCAGAACCACTACCGCTGATATATGCATAGCGACCTGAATGCGATGTGACCGTGCCGTAAGCTGCTCGGAGCGATGTCGTTATAACAGTCTTGAGCATTGTCATTGTCGTGGCATCAAATACTCCGTAACGAGTAAGGCTTGAAGATGGGTAATCAGTGACATAGCCTTTGGTGCCGTCAGGTGTGAGCGTAATGTCGTTGCAGGAAAGCCCTGAATTGCATTCATTTAATGGGCCAAGTCCGTTTGTACTATATTTTCGGATGATACCGCCGGAGGATTGCGTGCCAACAATGACGGCACTCTTATCAGGTGTTATCGCAATGCACGATGGTGCAAGAGTACCGCTCCCGGTTTTGATGGAGCTTGCACGAATGACTTTGTGTGCATCGTCATCGAGAACAGTGATCACATCTTCAGCACTGCAAACGACAAATACCTTATTGGTGACATTGCTATAAGCGATCTTATTGTCGTTGCTCTTTGCGCCCTGATTGATCCAATCAAAAATAGCTTTTTGGTCTGCCGCAGAAAGAGGATCGCGCGATAGTGGCATCCTTGGAATAGCGATAGCCGCAAGATTCTCGTTGGTGTTGATATGCTCGAAAAGGTGACTCTTCGACGCACTGAACGGGATGATAGTATATTCAAATTTGCTGCCGCGAGTCATCCCTTCCCAAGTAGAAAGATCGAGGCTATCATTAAAATCTTGCGCACCGGTATGACACGATGTGCCGTTGCAATTGTCGGTCATTATCGAGGCGATCGCCGGCGGATAATTGCCTGACGGTTGTTCCGATTCGATCGGAGCATGAGTACATGAACCAAGTAATGGCAGAAGCCAAATCCAAAGCCACGATAATTTCATTTAACGAGAAAGCGTAACGGTAGCTTTCGGAAGTAATGATGTGACGTTTGGCAACGGAATAGGGGAATAATATGCCGTGGTTGTTGGCACTGGGCCATTTAATAGCACAATAGGTGAAGGTGTGGTGGGTGTCACTCCTCCAAAAGTTGGTTCTATCGTCACTAACACACTTGCTTTGCCGGTTTTGCGAAGATCATATTTTCGTACGCCTTTGGTAGATGGATATTTACCTCCAGGGAATGGCGCGTCGTTATTTGTTGAATCAGAATCGAAGCCTGATGGCGAAGTAAAAGTACCGTAATAAATATAGAGTGGCGCTCCGGAGACAGTATCAACTGCCCATAACGCATAAGCCCATTCGGGGGCAAGAGGCGGGATATCGCTGATACCGGGAAGTCGCGAGGCTGGGTTTGTTGCATCCATCAAGTACATCTGCGAACTGGAGTCCTTTACTGCGCTAAGGAATGTTGCTTTGCCACTGAGATCACTAAAGGTATAACCGATCGCATCTTCATTGTCGATCGTCAATGTCGAGTTGCCTTGGGTTGCAGTGCCGGAAATTTCGCCAACGAGAAATGGAGCGGCTGGTACCGTATCAACGATTGCACCGATACGCTCGATAGAAATAACACAATGCTCGGCAATTGCCAACGAATGCCCAAGACGAGCATGCAAGTTTGTAGTATCAAACCCGAGAATTTTTCCTGAAGCATCAACGGTGAATGTTGAGACGAGTTTGTTGACGGTTGCTCCGTGCTGGGGAGAGTTCTGCTTCGAGCCTATACTAGTCTTCGGAAATTCGAGCCAAAACGCATAAGTCTCACCTGCACGGTTTGGTGGGAGATTATTTATCGAAACGGTCACCCCTTGATTGACAGCGACTTGTGTAGGAGTTTCGGTCTTACATCCAGCGAACAAGAGTGCGACAAGCGCGAATAGAGTAGTATAGCGTAATATCATAGACTTATAGACACAAAAAACCTAAAAAAAGATACAAAAAAAGCAAAAAAAATCTCCTGAGGCTTTCGCCGCAGGAGATGTTATCAGTGGACCCTAGGAGAGTCGAACTCCTTACCTACTGAATGCAAATCAGTCGCTCTACCAGATGAGCTAAGGGCCCCAAGTTGTCAATTATCATGATCGGGACTTGAAAACGTGAACTCTACTCTGTAAAGTTCAAATTCTCTCGGTCTCTTTCAATTCGTGGGCCTAAGTGGAGTTGAACCACTGACCTTGCGCTTATCAGGCGCACGCTCTAACCAACTGAGCTATAGGCCCCAAATCCACAACCCGTGACAGGGTTCCCCGTTACAAGGAACGTGGAAAACGGACAATACCCCGTTCCTGTTCCCTAAAGATTTTCCCGTGGACTTAATATACTTGTTGGCTCAGACATATCGCTCTTCAGTGTTCGCTCCGGTCGAAATAACATTGCTAAAGACTGAAGACTAACCACCAAAGACTCGGATTGCAAAGTCACTCTGTAGCGTTAGACCAGTTATGTCGGAAGAATTTGAATATGGGTCGTTCGAGGAGCAGTTCGCCAAAGGCGTGGAGCTTTTTAATGCAAAAGAGTTTTTCGACTGTCACGATGTCTTCGAAGAATTGTGGCAATATGACCGCAGTGAAATGCGGTTGTTCTTGCAAGGGCTGATCCAAGCGGCTGTGGGTTGCTATCATTTATCAAATGGTAATACGACCGGGGCTATCAGCCAATACACCAAATCGCTCGACAAGCTTCGGAAATATGCCGATGATTACGGTGGGTTGAAAGTAGATTTGCTTCGAACCGAGCTTGAGCGATGCCTCGGTGGTGCGATGACCATGCACGAAGCAGGAAAACGATTTGAGGTGGCGCAAGAATATTTCCCGTTGATAGAGTTGGTGTGATTTTAGAATAATATGTAAAGGTACTCCCGATCTTTGGTTTGGCACGATATTTCCTTACTCAACATAAACACTTAAGATGCAAAATAGGAGTATATAAGGCTATGTCGTTAGATCATAAAGTGATGAGGGCATCATTCGTATTTCAATACATATTGCATATTTCAATGAAAAGTTTGACGGTTGCAATGTTGCTCTGTTTGCTCGGTGCAGGTCCGTTGTTTGGACAGCAGAAGGAGAAAGCAGATGAGTTTATTGACCTCGCCAATGAACCGCATTTGATTCCGAGTAGTATTGATAGTCAATATTATCCCGCGTTAGCGGCAGCCGCAGGTATCGAAGGGCTCGTACGGCTTGACATATTGATCGATACCACCGGCACTGTTGTCAAGATAGAAAATGTAAACTCAAGTGGCAGCCTATTACTTGATTATGGAGCCATAGATATGCTTCGAGGTGCGAAATTTACTCCGGCTATTGCACTGAAAGATACCAAGGTGAAAATTTGGGTAACTTATCCGATAAATTTCAAATTGGATAAACTGACTCCAAAAACTATTGATCTCTATGAAGTGAAACTTCCGAAAGAAATGAAACAGCCTCTTATTGTCAAAGTCCCATATCTCGAAAAGCATGACCCGTATGATGTGTTGGCTTCAATGATCATTGGTAATGACGGAAAGATCATTGACGGATCCATTCTTCCGTCTGTTACAATAGAGCAGGAAGAAGCGATCAATGCCATTTTAAATCAATATCAGTTTGCTCCGGTAAAACTTTCGAAAAGAACAAGCGTAAAAAATGTTGCTTTCATCAAAATAAAATTGGAAATGAACTAAACGATAATCAAACGACGTTTTACAAGCCTATCAGTAATATTAATTTTATCAGGAGAATGCTACTATGGCAATCATGATCACATCGGAATGTATCAACTGCGGCGCTTGTGAGCCGGAGTGTCCGAATACTGCAATCTACGAAGGCGGAGCGAATTGGAATCTTGCCGGACAAAGTTACGACGCAGCTGACCCAACACCAAGCGGTGCGGTTGGTTTTTATTCGACCGACTTCTTTTATATCGTACCAGATAAATGCACAGAGTGCGTCGGTTTCCATGACGAGCCTCAGTGTGCGGCTGTCTGCCCCGTCGATTGTTGCGTTGCCGATCCGAATTGGGTCGAGCCAAAAGAACAACTCGAAGCGAAAGTAGCGTGGCTCGACGAAGTCGATCCTAATCGCAAACGCTAAGAAAGACTTGTTTTTAGTTTTTATGAAAGCATAGCCTTCGGGCTATGCTTTTCTATGTCCGCCCAATAAGTTGTATATTTGTAGCATCAGTATCGTCGCTTCGGCAAGATACTCGGGGGGGTGTCACGGGATTGACAAAACACGGGCTACAAACAATGACAACGAAGCTTACAGCGATCTGGCTGTTCTTACTATTGTTCACCGCATCAACTCAGGCACAAAGCAACCGCTCGTGGTCGTTTGGCGCGGGGCTTGGTCCGTCATTTGGTGTCAATGAATCCGAGCATCAGTCGCTCGGACCCTACCTTCGGTTATACGCGTACAAATTTCGAGCTGTTAGCGATCAACTTACTCCCGAATTTGGAATCAGCATCTTGAAAAACTCAGGCGATAATCCGCCGCTGGGTTATTCCAATTATAGCACAACGATGATCGATCTCGATGCACGGTTACGATATTCACCTATCGAGTTTGATAAATTTATACCCTATATCTATGGCGGGGTTGGCGGAGTCTATTGGAATTCATCGGTCGAGCCATTTAATAAAGCATCGGACTCGAAAGCATCTGGTCTTGCGCTTGCTATTCATTTTGGTGGTGGAGTATCGGCGAAACTCAATAGTACTTGGTCGTTGGACGCAAGCCTTGGCAGTGCTATTTCTTTTACCGATAATTTGAATCAAGCACATGATAATAGAAATGACGGATGGTGGCATGCGATGATCGGGGTTGCGTATAGTCTTTATAGTGGAAGTAATGATTCTGACGATGATGGTATTACTGACGACCAAGAGCGAATGCTTGGCACTGACCCTTTCAATCCTGATTCAGACAACGATGGCCTTAGCGATGGCGATGAGATCAATAAATACAAAACGAATCCTCTGAATTCTGATAGCGATAATGATGGGCTCAGCGATGGGGATGAAATTTTTCACTATCATACTGACCCGCAGAGGGCTGATAGTGATACTGACGGATTATCTGACGGTGATGAAGTATTAAAATATCACACCAACCCGATGAATGCTGACACCGACGGTGATGGCTTGCGTGATGGCGAAGAAGTAAATATCTATCACACCAATCCGACAAAAGAAGATACCGACGGCGATGGCTTGCGTGACGGCGAGGAGATCTCGATCTATAAAACAAATCCGCTCTCGCCCGATACTGATGGCGATCAGTTAAATGACGGCGATGAAGTGCATAAATACAAAACCAATCCTACAAATCCTGACACCGATGGCGGTAGTGTCTTTGATGGTATCGAGGTAAAGCGTGGGACGAACCCACTTGACGCGAGCGACGATACGAAGCAAAAATAGTAGAGAAAACACTGTTTGAGGAGTAATTTAGCCTTCTTTCTATTATATCTTTGTAAAGGCACTAAGAACAAGATAGTTTTGCTCGCAAGGTGCTGAAAACAAGGCACTTTTGGCGAAGGAAATAAGTAATTGCCCCCGAATTGAGAAAAAAAAGTGGGCATAATTCGTCCATGCTCACGGGATGTAACGATTAATAAAAGTAATTGAATTTTTTTTAAACCCATCAAAAAATATATGAAAAAAATTAGTGCAGTGATGCTATTATCACTTTTGGGATTTGTTTCCAAAAGTTATGCCCAAGACCCGGCAGTATGGGCATTGGGAATTGGCGGCGGTGCTTCATTCGGAGTGAATGAATCTGAAAACCGTGCGCTCGGACCTATGGGCCGAATCTATCTGACTTGGCTTCGCGGTCTCGATCAGCAGATCAGCGCCGAAATTGGTGTTGGATTTGTACAAAACTCTGGCGTGAATCCACCGTTGGGCTTCTCAGACTACAAAGTCACGATGATCCCGATCGATGTTCGCCTTCGCCTGGCTCCATTCCAATCTACTGATTGGTCACCATATCTTTCACTTGGTATTGGTGCTGTCAGTTATAATCTTTCACAAGAGCCTTATAATAAAGCTGCTGATGCCAAACAGTCAGGGGTAGCACTCTTTATCCCTATGGGCTTTGGTATCTATCACAAGCTCAGTGATAACTGGGGTATCGAACTTCAGGTCGGTGGCAATACATCGTTCACCGATAACTTGAACAACGCTCACGACGAGCGTAATGATGGTTGGTGGCAAGCAATGGTCGGTGTAATGTATCAATTCTATGATGGAAATAATGATGCCGATGGTGACGGACTTACTGATCAGCAAGAACGTATGCTCGGCACTGACCCGCACAATCCGGATAGTGATGGCGATGGCTTGCGTGACGGTGAGGAAGTCAACAAGTATAAAACCAACCCGCTCAATGCTGATACTGACGGCGACGGATTGAAAGACGGCGATGAAGTGAAGAAATATTCAACCGATCCATTGAAAGCCGACACCGATGGTGATGGTTTGACCGATGGTGAAGAAGTAATGAAGTATAAGACCGATCCGCTTAATGCCGATACTGATGGTGATAACTTGAAAGATGGCGAAGAAGTAAAGACCTATCATACTGATCCTTTGAAAGCTGACACCGATGGTGACGGACTCAAGGACGGCGAAGAAGTACAAACCTTCAAGACCAACCCACTCGCACCGGATACCGATGGCGATCAGCTTACTGACGGCGAGGAAGTTCAAAAATATCATACCAATCCATTGAACCCTGACACCGATGGTGGAAGTGTTTATGATGGTATCGAAGTCAAACGCGGTACAAACCCACTCGACGCCAATGATGACGTAGAGAAGATCGTACCGAAAGACGAACTCGATCTCGGCAAAGCTGGCAGTGCGATCACGCTCGAAGGCATCGAGTTTGATGTCAATAAAGCGACGATCAGATCAACTTCAGAAACGTCGCTCAACAAAGCATTGAAGACGCTTCAAAATCATCCAGAGCTCGAAGTGGAAATTCGCGGACATACTGATAATTCAGGTAATGCGAAAAAGAACACGAAGCTTTCGCTTGATCGTGCAAATTCGGTAAAGCAGTGGCTTGTCGATCATGGTATCGTCGCAACACGTATGACGACCAAGGGCTTCGGACCTGACAGCCCGATCGCGCCAAATGATACACCGGAAAATAAGCAGAAAAACCGTCGTATCGAATTCTCGCGTACGAAATAGAGTATCTTGTTAGAAAGAAGCCCGCTGTGTTTTATCGCGGCGGGCTTTTTTGTACCTATATTTGTATGTGTTTTGATTTACTCATTTTTTATTCTATTGGAGGTATCTATGGGAGTTATAAAGGAATTCAAAGATTTTATCAATCGCGGAAGCGTTGTTGATCTCGCTGTCGGTGTGATCATTGGCGGTGCGTTTGGTAAAGTAGTCTCGTCATTAGTAGATGACGTGATTATGCCGCCGGTCGGTATGGCACTCAGCGGTGTTGATTTCTCGAAACTCGCGATCACGCTTCACGAAGCCGTCGGTGACAAACCAGCGGTCTTATTGAAGTATGGAATGTTTATCAATACGATCATTACATTCTTGATCGTGGCATTCTGTATTTTTATGATCGTGAAGACATTAAATAAAATGCAAAAGAAGCAAGATGCTGCGGCTTCACCACCACCGCCTCCGGCTCCGACCAAAGAAGTACTATTACTCACCGAGATTCGCGACGCTTTAAAAGCCAAGTAAGATATACATTCCGGAGAAGATCGCGCTTGTGCAGTGCGATCTTCTCTCCTTTTTCCTGCTGTAAATGAATATGAAAATCTTTCAATATATTCTCGTACTTTGTTTTTGTGTCGGGGCACTTCGAACCAGTGCGCAGACAACCGATACCATCAAGTCACCCTGGAAGCATACAATGGTTGCCTCGCTCAACTTGACCCAAGTTGCTTATACCGATTGGGCGCAAGGCGGTGAGAATGCGATCGCCTATCAGGCAATTCTTGGTGGCAAGTCTATTCAAGACTTAAGCTCAACGAATTGGACCACTGAGTACGCATTTGCTTACGGACAAACCAAACTCGGGGACAAAGGTATTCGCAAGACCGATGACAGGATCGATCTTTCAACGGTATTGACTTATAAGGTGGGTGTGTATGTCAATCCTTACGCCAGTGCGACATTTAAATCCCAATTCACGACAGGGTATAAGTACGGTGATACTTCGCAGACTGCCGTATCCGATTTTCTTGATCCTGCATATTCTACACAAACCGTCGGCTTGGGGTATCAGCCAACGAAGGAGCTGAAGACCCGATTGGGCGTGGGGCTTCGAGAAACCTTTACCAAAATCTATACGGCGTATGCTGATAATCCGAAGACTATTGAAATTGAGGCGACAAAAATTGAAGGTGGCTTTGAATCGGTGAGCGAACTCGAAGTGCCGATCGACAGTACTGTTCTCATTAAGTCAAAACTCGAACTCTTCGCGCCGATCAAAACGCTTGATAAGATCATCGTCCATTCTGATAATGCGCTTGTGGTCAAGATCAGCAAATATTTTAATGTAAACTTCATATTGCAATTGATCAATGATAATGTGATCTCGCCAAGAACACAGATCAAAGAAGGGCTCGCGCTCGGCTTCACGTATTCTATTTTCTAAAACACTCTACTGATCCGTTCTAGCGCGGGACGATGTTCTGCTTTCTATTGTTAATTGTGATCTAAGAATATTATATCACAGATGCAATTAACGATCGGACCCTATACCCTTACCCCAATCGAAACCGGAAGATTCGCCCTTGATGGTGGCGCGATGTTTGGGGTTGTGCCAAAAAATCTCTGGAGCAGATCGAACCCGCCTGATGAGCAGAACCGCATCCCTATGGCAATGCGAGCGTTGCTGGTGCAAGGAAATGGGAAGAATATTTTAATCGACTCCGGCATGGGCGACAAGTATGATGACAAACTCCGCTCGATCTATAAGCTTGATAATTCCGGTGGGACGATCATCACCTCGCTTGCAGAAGTTGGTTTGAAGCCCGAAGATATTACCGATGTGTTGCAAACCCATTTGCATTTCGATCATTGCGGTGGCTCGGTCATACAAACAGCAGACGGTAAGCTGGTGCCAACATTCCCGAATGCAAAACATTATGTCCAAAAAGAAGCGCTCGCTTGGGCGAGGAAGCCAACCGAAAAAGACCGTGCAAGTTTTTTAAAGAATGATTGGGAGCCTCTTGCCAGCGAAGGGATGCTTGAAGAAATTGACGGGGCCGGGGAATGGCTGCCGGGGATCAATCTGCATATATTCAACGGTCACACCAAAGCACAACAACTTCCCGAAATAACTGACGGCAAAACGCATCTTTTCTTCTGTGCCGATCTCGTGCCGACGAAATCTCATATCAATTTCCCATACGTGATGGGGTATGATAATTTCCCGTTAACAACACTTGAAGAAAAGAAACGGATCATTCCACAAATGTATGAAGAGAAGTGGATGCTGTTCTTAGAGCACGATCCTGTTGATGCTCTTGTAACAATAGCAGCAACTGAACGAGGATTTAAAACGGTGCCGATCTCGTCCGATTCGAAATAAACATCCACCAATGACACGTCAAGAACTCACTCGCGTCATTAAAGAGTATGCTCTTGAAATAGGATTCAGCGGTGTCGGTGTAACTTCCGCCGAGCCATTTGATGAGGCCGCAGACCGTTTCGATCAATGGGTCGCGAACGGTTCGCACGGATTGATGAAATACCTCGAACGTGGTGCTGACAAAAGACGGGACGTAAAAAATATTCTCCCATCGGCAAAAAGTATTCTTTCGCTTGCTCTCAATTATTATTATCCGCACGACACACCACAAGATGGGAAGTTTAAAATTTCTCGCTATGCTTGGGGCGATGACTACCATGAGGTGATGACTTCTTTGTTAGAGAAATTGATGGCTGAGATAAAGCGTATTGCTCCAACGGCAGAAGGCAGATATTATGTTGATACAGGTCCTCTGCTCGAAAAAGCAATTGCCCAACGAGCGGGTATTGGTTGGATAGGGAAGCATACGAATGTGATCACTCGCGAAGTGGGTTCGTGGGTATTTCTTGCTGAGATCATCCTCTCGCTCGATCTTGAGTCTGACGCTCCAGCGACAGATATGTGCGGCACCTGCAATCGTTGTATCGAAGCTTGCCCGACCGATGCGATCACTGCACCATATCAACTTGATGCAACAAAGTGTATCTCATACTTAACGATCGAGTTGAAACCCGACAATCAAATTCCCGTTGAACTTGCAACTGAAATGGACCATTGGGTCTATGGATGTGATATTTGTCAGGACGTGTGCCCGTGGAACCGATTCGAGTCGCCAACACCTATTAGCACATTCGCTCCGCGACAAGAAAACCTTTCGCTTTCGATAGAAGAGATACTTTTAATGGAGCAAGAAGAGTTTTCTATTCGTTTTAAGAACTCACCGGTAAAACGGACAAAACTTTCGGGATTGAAAAGAAATATTTTAGCACAAAAGAATCAATAATGGAAAAATTAATTATCATTGGCTCCGGTCCGGCAGGGCTCACCGCGGCACTCTATACAGCACGTGCGAATATGAAGCCGCTCGTCTTTGAAGGCGATCAGCCTGGCGGGCAGCTCACGATCACGACCGAGGTAGAAAATTACCCTGGGTTTGTACACGGAATACAAGGTCCTGAAATGATGGATATTTTTCGTAAACAAGCACAACGCTTTGGTGCTGATTGTCGCTTTGATACCGTCACTGCTGTCGATATTTCTCAGCGTCCATTTACCGTTACTGTCGGTGATAAGTCTTACAAGACCGAAACGATCATTATTGCCACCGGCGCAAAGGCAAAATTATTAGGACTTGATTCCGAACAATTGTATATGGGTTACGGCGTCAGTGCTTGCGCAACCTGCGATGGGTTTTTCTTTAAGCAGCAGGATGTCTTGGTTGTTGGTGGTGGTGATACGGCAATGGAAGAAGCAAATTATTTAACGAATTTTTGTTCAAGTGTTACCATCGTTCATCGCCGTGAGACATTCCGCTCTTCACAAATTATGATGGATCGCGCGAAAGCAAACCCCAAGATAAAATGGCTCCTCAATAGTGAGGTTGCCGAAGTGCTTGGCAAGACCGACGATCTCGGACGCAAGACCGTGACCGGCGCAAAGATCCGCAACACCAATAGCGGTGAAGTTATTGAGATGCCGATCAATGGTTTATTTGTGGCGATCGGTCATCAACCCAACACCTATTTATTTAACGGCGTCCTTGATATGGATGAGACCGGTTACTTGATCACCAAAGGTAAAAGTAGCAATACCAATATCGAAGGCGTGTTTGCTTGTGGCGATTGCCAAGACCACGTCTATCGCCAAGCGGTCACCGCCGCAGGTTCAGGTTGTATGGCGGCTATTGATGCTGAGCGTTTTGTGCATTCGAGTCCGTTGCATTAACGAATAAATTATTTTTGCTATACCATTTAAAACAAAAAAGCCGAAGCATCTCTGCTTCGGCTTTTTAATTTCTTATACTTTGACTTTTAAAGAACGATCAGTTCTTTTGGTGACTTATTGATCACTTCTACTCCGTCGTGACGAACGATCACATCATCTTCGATGCGAACTCCGCCGAGACCTTCGATGTAGATACCCGGCTCGATGGTAAAGACCTGCTGGGGTTCGAGTGTAAAGCGCTCACCTCGTTGTGAGATGATCGGGATCTCGTGAACTTCGATGCCCAGTCCGTGTCCGGTGCCGTGACCGAATTTCGAGCCATAGCCATGGAGTGTGATATAATCACGAGCGACACTATCAAGTTCGCGTCCGTTCATACCCGGGCGGGCTTTTTCGATCGCACGCTGTTGGGCTATGCGAACGATCTCATAAATTTTCTGTAACTCCACCGGTGCTTTACCCAATGACACGGTGCGCGTCATATCGGAGTTAAAGCCTTTATAACGGCATCCGAAATCGAGCGTGATCATCTCACCCTTTTTCAGTTTCTTATCGGTGGCGTGGCCATGAGGCAGTGCTGAGCGCTCACCGCTGGCAACGATCACTTCGAAGGCATCGCCTTCGGCGCCAAATTTTCGGGTCCAGTAAGAAATTTCTGCCGCGACATCAGCTTCGGCAATACCAGGCTTGATCATATCAATGACTTTGGCAAATACCTTATCGCCGATCTCCGCCGCTTTGCAGATCATTTCGATCTCGTCGTCGGTCTTGATCATCGTCATTGTCTCAACGAGTTCGCGCTTAGCGACCAGTTTGAGATGCCTAAATTTCTTCTTGATAAAATCATACACCGTATAGAGGATATGATTTTCTTCAAAGCCGACCGCATCAAAATCACTGAAGAGTTGCTTTTCAGAGATCGAGTCGAGCAACGTTTGTGTGCGATCAACGATGGTGATCTTCGCACCGGCTACTTCGACTTTGCACTGGGCTTTGTAACGGAAGTCTGTAAAAAAATGTGGTTTGCCCTGTGCGGGTACAACCAAGATACCGTTCGAGCCGGAGAAGCCGATGAGGTATTGAATGTTCGGAAGATGCGTGATCAATAAAGCATCAAGGCCATGATCGCGAACCGTACGCTGAAGTTTTGCAAGTCTCGCCATATTATCGAATTACCTGTTCGTCCAGTTAGTTTGGTGATAGAATGAGCGGTGGATAGCGTTTTGTAACACAATTTTGGGACTTTGGCTTCCCATTTTTTCATTATTTTGCCGGAGGGGTAAAAAATAAATCCCAGCACCCGAAGGCACTGGGATTTTTCTCTCACCTTGACTCTGAATACAAACGGCCTAAATGGAACCCGCCTACATCCATAAGTCTCACATTCGTAGGAGAAAACCATCGAGGCGATCTCTAAAGTTCCGTCAGCGTGCTCGATGGATATAAATTATGTTTTCTTTCGCTTCATCTCAGAAAAAACCTTCGAGACTTTTGTTCGCGAGCGTTGCATCCCCTCAAGATGGGTCCCGAAGAATGCCCTAAAAAGAGATTCCAAGCCGAGCTTGCATTGCTCGCTCAGTCTGAGCGCGATCGAACCTTCGATCCCATTGCGGCGCAAAAAATCTAATGCCGCAGACATTTGTGGGGTGACCATAATATAACGATCGGATTGTTGCATCGCATTGCTATTGAGATATGTCAACTCGCCACGTTCAGTATCAAAATAGATCGGCTCATCGGCGGTTTGGGTTTTTTCCATGTGGATAGCAAATCCCGAGAGTTCGCTGTATCGCAAATAGAATGCGAATAAGATCGAAGCGATCGCCTCTGCCGAGCTTGTCGCATCCATCAACACGAGAGTACGGAATACCAGATCAAATAAAATAAAATGTTTTTCTTCGTCGTGTTGCGAGCGAATAATGAGCTCGGCGATGTGAGTCGCCGCTTCGATATGCTCGAGATCGGCACTGATCTTCCGCAGAGGTGAAATAATTTCGGCGTTCGAAAGTAGATAGAGGTTGGTATGTTCTTTTTTATAAAAAACTATTTTTGAGCAGGAAAATGGCTCAAGTGCGGCGCCGAATTTTGATTTCTGTTGGCGTGCGCCTTTGGCAATAACATCCACCAGCCCAAAATCTCGTGTGTATAATGTCACGATCTTGGACGTATCCCCTTGTTTGCGAGAGCGAAGAATGATAGAATCGGTTGCTACGAGCACAAATCTTGTATCTTTTTGCCCTCTGAAACGTTTTATAAGAAGAATTCGCTCAGTATATTATACTAAACGTCACCAGTTATGCATAAATATCTTTTTTTTGCGGCTGCACTTTTTGCAATAGGGTTGGCTGCTTGTGCACCAAATGATACTCCCGTTACACCGGTGCCAAATTCGCTTGTTGTCCGCTCAAGTGGCTTGGTTAAAGACGGCACCAAGGTTTGGGTGCTTAATCTTTCTTGCGGCTGTTCATTCCCGATGGCTGTTGTTGATGCTGATACTACTAATATCAGATACGACTTTCCTGATGTGAAAGATACCATTGCCATCCACTCAATTCGTGCCTCAGCGGCAAAAGTACTTCCATCGGGCACTTATACCGGTTGGTTGGCTTTGGTGACCGTACCGCCAACGATCGAAACCTTCCGCGATACGCTTCGCGATACGTTGATCGTGCCATAAAAAATAGACCACGCTTCTGAGATCGTAAAGCTCGGGGAAAAATTTTTCCCTGAAATTGAGCACCTATGTGAAATTTGTGTTATATTTGTATAGAGACTTGTTGAGACCCATTGGGCTAAAACCAGTCTAACTTACTTGTTTTCATTGTTTTACCATTCATTAAACGCTTCTTATACCATTACTTGATACTATTTTCTTAAGCAGATCATAGCCTAAGAGTCAAAAATTCCTACCCTGTGCGAACTCGTTCGCTACGGTACTTATAGAGGAAGACTAAAGGCAAACTGCAATGCATCATTACAAGAAAGTACGATCAAGCAAAATGGAACCCGCCAACAGAAGCGGCATCTATACTCAACAAGAATCACGCAGGAAGATACTCTTCCTCTGTTATCGCTTTCCCTATCCTCTAATTGGTGGAGACCGGATCAAGAGTTATCATTTGCTCAAACATTTGAGCGGTATTTGTGATGTCGATCTGATCGCCCTCAACGAATGGGATACTGGTTCCGGTGAAGCACTCGAGCACGTCCGCTCGTTTTGTCACTCGGTGACGGTCGTGCCATTTTCTAAAAATTCAGCATGGCTTCGTGTTGCGGCAAGCCTTGCGAGCAAACTTCCGATCGAGATGGCGTGGTACAACGTCCCCGCTATGCAGAAAGCTGTTGACGTAGCCATTGCATCGAACAAATACGATGCCGTGATCTGCTTCTTTGCTCGAACAGCGGTTTATGTAAAAGATCTGACGGGCATCCCAAAAATATTGATCGCCGAAGACTCTCGCTTGCTTGCTGACGAACGGGCGACAAAAGACTTTTCGTTTTCTACTGAGTATCTCGTCCGCCGCATCGATGCGATCAAGCTGCGCCGATATGAACCCGAAACAATGAAGAAGTTTTCGGTCACGACCTTCGTCGCCCGCCCTGACGAAGAACGAGTCAAAGCGATCGACCCCGCCTTACGAACAGCACTCCTGACCAATGGGGTAGATCTTTCCTATTTTGATTATTGCAATACCGGCCGTGAGGATGCGCTGTTATTTACGGGTCATCTAAAAATTTATCATAATGAGATGATGATCCGCCGTATCGTCGAGCGTATCTATCCGATGATCAGAGCCGAGCGACCACAAACGAAATTGTGGATCGTTGGGAAAGAGCCTGCACCGGCGATCAGAAAAATGATCGAAGCGACCGAAGGTGCCGAGCTCTTTGCTGATGTTGAAGACATCAGACCTTTTTACCGGAAGGCAAAATTATTTATCCATCCGCAAGAAGTGGGCGCCGGAATTCAGAATAAATTATTGGAGAGTATGGCGATCGGTTGCCCGATCATTACCACCCCTGTTGGCGCATCTGGGATCGATGGCATCATCAACGGTATGCACGTGATGGTGAGCGAAACCGACGAAGAATTTGTTGCTACTGGGCTACGGCTCTTGGCGGATGATAACGAGCGCGATTGGTTGTCGCGCAACAGTCGTACGCTCATCGAGAACCGTTATTCATGGGATCATGTGTTCACATCTTTTGACGACATTATTGAAGGCTTTGTACCCGATTTCTTTTCTACGAGCATTCATCATAGCATCTCTCGTCAAGAGGCGATAACATAATATGGTACAAATAGCATCTTCGCCACAAACCAAGAATCGCACGCAGATGATGCGGCTGTTGACACTCGGTGTCGATCTTGCCGTGCTCAATATGTCGTTCCAACTTGCGTTTCTTATCCGATTTTCAATGTTCTTTTTTCAGGCGCCGTACTTGCTCGAAGGCGCACCGAGTGGGATCTATGTTCCGCTTGAAGTGTATATCAGCGGTGCATGGTTGTTGATCTCGCTCTCGGCACGTCTCTATACAAAAACACAAAACCGCCCAGCGGGTCGTTTTGCCGATCTCCTAAAAGTATGCGGCTTGCTCGCGACAGCTGTATTACTATTCATCGTCGCCCAAGGCGGATATAATTTTTATTCTCGCGGTTTTCTATTATATTTCTTTTTGTTCTCGTCGTTTGGTTTGATATTGTTTCGAGTCATCATCAGTTCGACGTTTGGTTTGATGCGCTCATCCGAATTTAATCGCAGAGATATACTTATTATCGGTGCCGGCAAAACGGGCGAAAAGTTTTATCATACGGTCACCAACAACCCAACCTATGGCTATCATGTCATCGGTTTTCTTGATGACAACGGTATCAATAGCCATGTTCGCCCAATGATCCTCGGCAAACTCGGCGACCTTGCTCGCATCACCGAAGGGAGTTTGGTCGATGAGGTCGTGATAGCGTTGCCAAAGGCAACCGAAGAGACTATCGCAGAACTTGTCACACAATGCGAAGACAAATGCATTCGTGTAAACGTGATACCGAATGACTATGCCGCGTTCGAAGGTAAGCGCGTGATCGAAGAAGTCGGGGAGTTTTCTCTGGTTCGGATGCGTGAAGCACCGCTCGATCTTTCGACCAACAAAATGCTCAAACGCATTTTTGATGTCGCGTTCAGTATTTTTATTTTATTGGTGGTGTTCCCGCCAGTGTTTATTGTGAGCGCGATCTTAATAAAGTTTTCATCAAAAGGCACGATCTTTTTCAAACAACTTCGCACCGGAGAAGACGGACAACCTTTCGTCTGTTTCAAATTTAGAACGATGCGCGATCTCGGTCGAGACCTTGCTGATTCGCTTCAGGCAGTGCCCGGCGACCCGCGTCTAACTTGGATTGGTTCGTTGCTTCGCCGAACAAATCTTGATGAACTTCCGCAGTTTTGGAATGTCCTCAAAGGTGAAATGTCTGTCGTTGGTCCGCGTCCGCATATGCTCAAGCATACAGAGGACTATCGCAAGATCATCGGAAATTATATGGTACGTCATTTTGTGAAACCTGGCGTTACAGGCTGGGCCCAGATCAACGGACTTCGTGGGGCGACCGATACACCAGGGAAGATGGAACGCCGAGTGAAGTTTGACGTAAATTACATTGAGAATTGGTCGTTCATTTTTGATCTGACGATCATCGGCAAAACGATCATCACGATGCTCGAAGGAGATAAAAACGCATATTGATGGAGCAAACGAAAGCAGTTTTTTTTGATCGTGACGGTGTAGTCAATACCCGATTCCTCGGCAATTATGTCACGAAATGGAGTGAGTTTGAATTCCTTCCTGAGTTGGGCAACGATCTCAGATCTGTTAAAGCGAAAGGCTATCTCGCGATCATCATCACCAATCAGCGCGGAGTTGGCGCCGGCAAAATGACTCAAGAAGATCTGGACACTGTTCACTCCCAGATGCAAGAGCATTTGAAAGCAAATTTTGGCGTAGTGTTCGATGATATTTACGCTTGTACTGATGCTGATACATTGTCAGAGCGCCGCAAGCCTTCGGCCGCAATGCTATTAGAAGCGCAAACAAAGTGGAATATTGATCTGAGTAAAAGTTGGTTCGTCGGCGATGCACCCACCGACATTGAAGCCGGAACACGTGCCGGAACAAAGACAGCATTCCTACTAAATAAACACGAAACCGCCCCCGAAACTGCCACGATCTGCATCAACACCCTTGCCGAAATACTCCCGTATTTGTGATCGCGGCAACTTCTCGGTGATTAATTCGTAAATTTGCATATTCATTTTTCGCTTATCTAAAAAAGCCATTGCGAACTGTTGCTTGTATTCTGTTCTTTTTCTGCGTATGCACAAGCATCACGTTTGCCCAAGCCCCCAAAGGCTCAAGCGTATTCTCTTCTAAGGCATCGGTAGTTCTTACCGGTGAAGACGATCCGTTTCAAAATGCTGAACCTCCGACACTCACACTGATCGGGAGTCAAAAAATACTCCATAGACTTGAAGATGCAGATCAGAATGAACTTGCTAACGCATTTGTAAATAATATTTCCCTTGAGCTTTTTGATAGAGAGCATCTTGACGGGGGGATACAATTATTGCGCGCAGCACTCGAACAGAGTCCAAGACCCGGCCATTCTGCCGAGACACAGTTGTTGCTTGTTCTTGAAATTTTATCAAATTCTAATCGGACTCTCGAAGCACTTGAACAAGCGGCGAATGAATTTGAGAAAATCTCGAGTGATGAATTATCAGGTGAACCCACCATCAAAGCAGAATATTTTTTCTGGTACGCCGAGACCCTTCGTGCTCTCGACCATCAACGTAAAGCACTTGTGTATTATGATAGCGTGTTGTCATTGCCGATCGAACAAGAGCTAATAGCAAACTCCCGTTTTCGTAAAGCAGAGCTGCTCGAAGAAATATTGCAGTTCGAAGAAGCCAGACGAACGTATGACACGCTTGTCAATTCGATCGTGCCCTCGCCATTAAGGTTGCTTGCAACATTTCGCGCCGCATCACTTCTGCGCTCACAAGGGAAGTATGCCGCGATGCAGAATGCAGTACGGCAGATCAAAACATATCTTGCGGATACAACTTTTTCTTCGAGAAGGACGTACATCGAAGAACGTAGCAATCATTCTCCGTTTGTTTCTTTGTTGCGAGATCCATCGCTTCGCAACAGAAGGATCATCGGGGAGAGAACAATAGATATTGACTCTAATAATACTATTATCACCCCTCATTATCCTTGGGTGTATTATTATCTTTTGCAAGCTTCGGCATACTCCGGCTCGAATAATTATGATTCTGCGCTCTATAGTTTACAACAAGCCGACAGTGTTCTTGCAATCACCGATTCAATAGAAATCGTTAGCGACCTATCACAGCGAATATATTTGAATCACCTGATCGAGTTCGAACGCGGATGGGCTGAGCTTTCAAAAAATGATAACCTTTCTGCCGCAAAAATATTTATTGCTCTGAGCAAAAATGATAGCTCTTCGCACATCAACAATTCGTCTACGCAAACATCGCACGGGCTAACCGGGACATTCTATAATGAGCGAACAAACAACAATGCCACTCCAACGGCAAGCATTCGTCGGGCAAGAGCTATCTATGATGACATCCCAGCTCGTGCAAAATTTTACGCAGGGATAGCGCTCTTCCGTGCAGGGAAAACCGGCGAGGCACGAGATATACTGACAGTGCTTTCGCAAGATGAATCTGCTATTTATTCTGATAAAGCTCGTTATCATCTTGCGCTGGTCGAGTTTACGAGCAAACAAATGATCCAGGCAGAGGGCTTGCTCGAGCCGATCGCTCATTATCGCACACAGTCTGGCATTTATGCCGCGATGTTGTTGGGTGATATTAATTATCGAAGAAATAATTTTCCGAAAGCAGCAGAATATTTTGCATTTGCACTTGCAAATTTATCAACTGAAGATACTGCACTAATTGCCGTGGCGTCGCTCGAGCGCGGACTTGCTCTGGTCCCGCTAAATGTTTGGACAGAAGTAATGCGCGACTTAAGACGATTTGTTGATCTCTCGGCGCCTGGCGCTCTGGGTCTCGATGAGGGATTGTTTTGGCTCGGAAGAGCGTATCTCCGAAACGACAGTACCGAACAAGCTCGATTGATCTTTCAGCGTCTCTTAAAAGAATTTCCGAATAACGACCGTCAGATCGACGCAGAGTATGGTTATGCGTGGGCGCTATTTCGCAATGGTAACTATCCGCAAGCTGATAGATCATTCGAACGAGTAATGAAACTTGACTCGATCAGTCGGTATGCTTACGATGCGCTCTCGCGACGGGGCGACGCGCAATATGCGGCATCAAATATTCAAAAGGCGGTGAAGATCTATAATCAGGCGGTCGATCGCCCGACGTTCGATAATTATCGCACCGAACGGTCGATGTACCAACTTGGTGTGCTACGGATGAAAGCAGACTCAGCGCGATCGGCAATAAACGCTTTTAACTATATCATCAATAAACTTCCGAACTCCGATCTGCTCGATCGTTGCTACTACAATATTGCGGTCGCATCGTTTGCTATCAAACAACCCGACCGTGCGAACGAGGCCATCAATACGATATTAAAAAAATATAAAACATCGGTCTATGCTCCGAAGAGTGCATATTTACTCGCCGCAGAGCATGAACGAGAAGGTGATTACAAAGACGCTTATCAGGCATACCGAAAAGTGATTAGTGGCTACCCGAATGCACAAGAATTTCGTTTGTCTCTGTTCGGAGCTATCAATTCACTCGTGGCGCTGAAGCGTAGTCACGATGCCATTACATTGGCGGATTCATTCTATCAGAAATACTCAAGTGCGACGTTCGCATCACAATTACTCTATCGCAAAGGCGAGATCGAGTTTGCCTCGAATGACTTCGAGCGTGCAAAAAAAACATTTGAGCAATTCACAAAGAAATTCGCAGATGACACGCTCTATCAATTTTCACGTTTGATGACGGCGAAGAGTATCCTTGCCGGGAAAGGATCGCAAGAAACAGCGAAAGAAATATTTCTTGACATTGCAGAAAAAAATAGCTCTTCTGATGCCGCGCCATTCGCTTATTTCGAACTTGCTCGTCTTGCAAAGAAAAATACTTCAGGCGAAGCCCCCAAATATTATACCTCAGCGTTCGATTTTCGTTATTATTCATCTGACGCGGCACCGCAGGCAATGTTTGAGTATGGAAAATATTTGAATGATGAACTTGGCAAGACCGACTCGGCTTTTGTCATCTTTGATGATCTTACCAAACGCTATTTAATAGAAACATCGGTCGGGGCAAAAGCGCAAATGCAAAACATTGCTATCTTGCTCGACAAAGGCAAGCGAGCCGAAGCAATGACGAGATTGCAAAAAGTTGCCGGCGCTCATTCGGGGGATGCGCTCGGTGCGGAGTCGTCGCTTCAACTCGCAGATCTTATTTATCAAAGCGGTTCATTCAAAAAAGCACTCGACATCTATGACCATCTCCGCGAGACAGAATCACTGAGTAGCGATCAGCTTGGCAGAGCTTATCTTGGCTCGGCACATAGTTATATAAAACTTTCAGAAAAAAAGAAAGCGATCATACTCTTACATAGAGTAGTGTCGATGCGCGGGGTTTCAAGCTCTTCTAAATCGGAGGCGCAAACATTATTGCAAACTCTTTCTCCGGCGAAGAAAGCGAAGAAACATAAATAGAGGAAAGCTGAGAGTTTTAATAAAGTATAAAGCATAAAAAAAGTCCTCTTCGCAGAGGACTTTTTTTATTTTATTCAATTAGGACGATTATGCTTTCTTTGTTGTATCAACCCCACGCCATGCATTGCTTGTGCCGATCTCGGCGCCATTAAGCTTTGCATAAAGAAATAACTGCATCCGATATCCAGTGAGATATTTTGAAGAGTTATTTAGGAGTGCATGAAGAAGGGTTACTTCTTCGCCCCATGGTTGCAAGGTCTTGCGATTGAAGAGATCTTCATCGGTGATGGTCGCGAATTGCTGAGTAATGATCGTCTTTTGTTTTTCGATCAATCCTGGAATGTCGCTTGGCTTCGCCTCTTTTGCATTGGCGCCGGCTGCACGAAGTTCCTTGACATTCTCAGGGGTAAATCCGCCTTTGATATACAACTCAACTCCCGCACCTCCGATGAACGCAAGGTACTGGAGTAGCTCCGTTGTCGAGCGCATATTTTCTTTCGGTTTCCAATCCCAAACATCGTCTCCAATTTTCGTATAGAGATGTTGGCATAGATCGAGATCGTGAAGCATTGCTGCTTGTAGATATTCTTTTGTACTATTCATACGTTCAGATTCTTAAAATAATGATGCGTTTTGTTTAATGCCGCCACTGGCTCCGCGGATCTTCCACCACGCTTGATTGTAACCCGGGCGGTATGAATTAAAAGCTACGTTGTCAAATCGATTCACCCAAACCGTTGGGTTCTCGGGTACCCACATAATGGCTTCAGGCTGTTCATCATAGAGAACTTGCTGAAATTCCTTTTGCAATTCTATGCGCTTTGTTTCATCAAGTTCAGAACGAATGGCTTCGAGCAGTCTATCGGCTTTTGGGCTTTTCCAACTATCGTAATTTGAACCACGATTGGTTGCCTGCGACGAGTGATACGTTTGGTAACTATCGCTTTCGAACGGATCGCTCTGCCATGAGCCATAACGAGCATCAAAATTATGATCACGCATCCTATCAAGGAATACTGACCACTCGATGGTTTGTACTTCAGCTTTAATGCCAATTTTTCGCATCGCTTCAGCGACGATCAATAATATTTGTTTGCGTGTCTCGTTCACATTTGTAATAAACGTGAATGTGAATGGCACAAGTTTACCATTGATCATTTTATCGAGAATGCCATCGCCATCATGATCGATCCAGCCGGCTTCTTTGAGCAATAGTTTTGCTGTGTCAGGGTTGTAAGAGATCAGTGGTAAATTCGGATTGTACTCGGCTTTGGTGAAGAACACCGAAGACTGGGTTTGTCTTGCGAGACCGAATAACAATTTATCAATGATCGTCTTGCGGTCGATCAAATGTGCAAGAGCCCAACGAACCTTGACATCACTAAAGAACGGACGTTCGAGATTCCAGCCGATGAGCGAATATGCCGACAGCGGGAATGTTGCTTTCGCAAGATGATGCATTTGTACAGTATCGATCTTCACATAAAATGGAGGCTGCAAAAAGCCGATGAAATCGAGATCTTTTGCCTTAAGCGCGGTAACAGCAGCATTCCAATCACTGATGCTTTTGTAGATCAGGATGTCGGGGTTGGCGTCGCCATACTGCGAGCCATAGACGTTTTTGTAATTGGTATTGCGCTCGAGTTCGATGCGATCATTGGTGATCCACTGCTTAAGCTTATACGGGCCTGTGCCCATAATATATTTTGGGTCACGGGTCAGTTCAGGTTTTGTAAACCAATCAGCAAATTCTTTCATCGCCGGATTAGCCTTTGTTCTCGATAGTGTTGCACTATCGATCTCGCCTTTTGTTTTTTCGACGATAGCTCCGATGTCATCCCAACTAAATTTGTCGGTGATGTTCTGTGGGTCAAAGATATGTTTTGGGATGATATAGAGTGCATCGCCGAAGGCGGCTTGCTTTACGAGGAAATATGTTTTCCAGAGTTTGAAGCGAACGCGGTATGGGTCGCCGTCAATGAGCTCGGCGCTATGGATATTGTCAACATAGACACGCTTCTGCGCGCTCTGAATGTTCATCGGATTTTTTAATGCTTTGAGGCTAAAGATGACATCAGCGCCCGTCATTTCTTTGCCATCGGCGAACTTCACGCCTTTACGGATGCGGAAATCAAACTGCAGATGATCTTCCGATTCGATCGGCAGGGAATCGGCCAACCACGGGATCGAGTATTTCATCGTCGTCGGATCGATATGGATCAGACGCTCGAAGATCTGTTCTTCGACGTAAGTTTCATTTGCCCCGGTAGTGTTCATTGGGTTCAAGCCCTCGAGATCAGAGAGGATATGCTCGACGATACGGTTGCTATCTTTTTTCGATCCGCCGCCACAACCGACAATAATTGCCGGGGCGACAAAAAAGAGTACGAATAAACGACGGAAAACGTTGTTCATAGTTAACGAAGTATTTGGAAAGAGAATACAATGTATAAACCTAATGTTTTGGTTCAATGAAATACTACTTGATTAATCTACGCTATATCGCGCCGATGGCGCAAGTCGAGGAGCATACCGTGGCGCACCGTGCATATCTGAGAACCAAATATGATGCCGGGATTTTGCTTTTCAGCGGGCCGCGTGTCCCTCGCACAGCTGGTGTACTCTTTGGCAGGGCAGAAGATATCGGAGTGATAGAGTCGATGATCGCCGCAGATCCCTTCAAGATCACGGGCACTGCCGACTACGAGATCATCGAAGTTGGGATCACCACTTGGGCGGCGGAGTTGGATGGGGTGTTTAAGGTTTAAAAAATCTGAAACATTCAGTTGAAGTGCGCCTATAATCTACCAGTAATAGTTTTATGCCAGAAACGATCGAAACAAAAGATTATCTTCGTCCTGAGATCGCGAGTATGCTCGGGAATATGGAGCTTGTGGCTCGATTTGTTGTCGAGGGGTTTATCACAGGCTTGCACAAATCTCCCTATCATGGTTTTAGCGTCGAGTTTGCCGAGCACCGCCCGTATCTTGTCGGTGACCCGATCCGCAATATCGACTGGAAGCTTTTTGCCCGCACTGATCGCTACTACATCAAGCAATTCGAAGAAGAGACGAACCTCAAAGCAACCATCGTCGTCGATTCATCACGTTCGATGAATTACTCGAGCGACCCGAAGCAGATCACAAAGTTTCGATATGCCACTCTGCTTGCGGCGGCACTTGCCTATCTGATGACACGCCAGCAAGATGCTGTTGGGCTAGCGATATTTGATGAAAAACTGCGGACGTTCTATCCGCCGCGTCTGAAGGCAAGTTACTTGCGAGAAATTCTGAAAGTACTGCAACAAACAGAGCCATCGAACACGACCCATACACAGGTTGCACTCAGAAATGTTCTCGAACGTATCAAGCGCAGAGGATTAGTCATTGTGATCAGTGATTTTCTTGACGAACCAAAAGAAGTCATAACCTCGCTCAAACTGCTCCGCAATGCCGGGCACGAGGTGATCGCTTTTCAAGTGCTCGATCCCGTCGAGCGCACGTTGGCGCTATCTGCAAGCGATGCCACGATCTACGATCTCGAAAGTGGCGAGTTTTTGAAGACTCAGCCATATCAATTGCAAGAAACCTACAAAGCCGCCGTCGAAGCGTATCTCGAAGAGCTTCGTACTTCACTTGCTTCTGAACAGATCGATCACGTTGTGCTCGAAACCACGACACCGTTCGATCGTGCGCTGACCGAGTATTTTTATCGGAGACAGATGATCGGTTAGCATTGTTATATGCGCCGCAGATTTTTAATTTTTTCTCATTTGTTTTTACTATTGCTGTTATATGAAATTTCGTATTGAACACGACACCATGGGCGCGGTCGAAGTACCGGCTGAACAATATTGGGGCGCACAAACCGAACGCTCGCGCAATAACTTTAAGATCGGCGGACAAAAAATGCCGATCGAGATCATCCGCGCATTTGCTGTTCTGAAAAAAGCTGCCGCGATGGCAAACACCGAGCTCGGTGTCTTGCCAAAAGAGAAGTGCGACATCATTGCAAAGATCTGCGATGAAATATTGACCGGTAGCCTGGATGGCGAGTTTCCGTTGGTTGTCTGGCAGACTGGTTCGGGCACGCAGTCGAATATGAATGTTAATGAAGTCATTGCAAACCGTGCGCACGTTTTGCTTGGCGGGAATTTGATGGACGAGAAAAAATCTATTCATCCGAACGATGATGTGAATAAGTCACAATCGTCGAATGATACCTTCCCGACCGCAATGCACATCGCGGCATACGAGATCATTGTCAAAGACGTGATCCCTTCTATTAAGACGCTCCGCGATACTCTTGATGCAAAAGCGAAAGCAAATATGCATGTCGTGAAGATAGGCAGAACACATTTGATGGACGCAACCCCCCTAACGCTTGGGCAAGAATTTTCAGGTTATGTTTCTCAGCTCGATCACGCTATCCGCGCTATTGAGCATACACTCGCGCACGTTTCCGAGCTTGCGCTTGGCGGCTCGGCTGTCGGGACGGGACTCAATACTCCGAAAGGTTATGACGTACTCGTGGCGAAAAAAATTGC
>JBBRNY010000008.1:0-45781 GCA_038229915.1 Kapaibacterium sp. (SeqCode)
CGAACATCTTCACGTAGAGGGATTGCCGCAATATAAAGTTCTGGGTGACAATCTGTGGGTAGATCTTTCAGGCTATGAACAGCTATATCGACATGATTAGAAAGTAGGGCTTGTTCTAATTCTGCCGTAAATAAGCCTTTCCCTCCGATGAGAGAGAGAGGGGAATCGAGAATTTGATCGCCGGTAGTTTTTACGATTTTGATCGAGACATCAACATTTGTATATAATGATTCAAGCTGACCTTTGATGTGGTTGCTTTGCCAGAGTGCCAGTTCACTACCTCTTGATCCAATTATAATATTTTTTGTTGGTGAGTTCATTGTTTTGTTATCCTTATTTGTGTTCTTGGTGATTTTTATCACTATCAAGAGCAAAAAGGTTACGAATTATCTCAATCCTGGCTTGTAGATCATCTTTACTTGTCCTTGGTTCTTTCAACATTACCGTTGGGGTATGTAATATCCTATTGAACATTTTACGTGTCATTTGATCAAATATTTCATATTCCCCTTCAGAGAGTTTAGAGCGGTTTCGCTCTAATTCCTCCAATCGAATATGTTCGAATTGTTTCCGAAGTTCAGCGATAGTAGGACCCACTTCAAGTCTTGAAAACAGATCAAGAAAATGTTCGAATTCTTCGGAGATTATTGACTTAATCTTTGGAATCTCTTCTTTTCTTTTTGACAAATTCCGGTCAATAATGGCTGAAAGATCATCAATATCCTTCAGAAAAACATTTGGTAGGGTTGCGATCAGCGGATCAATATCTCGTGGAACAGCGATGTCCATGAAAACAATAGGATTGGGTTCTGTTCTTTTTTGCAATGCAGACTCAACATCCTTTTTTTTGATTACGATATCTGGACTCCCTGTAGAACTTACGACAATATCCACTTTTGCAATGACATCGGGTATCTGCTCCAAAGAAATAGAACGGATGCGAACGGACGAACCGGCAGCTATTCGAATTCTATTCGCTAATTCATCAGCATTTGCAAGAGTCCTATTAGAGAGAATGATCGTACCAATATGACGTTCCGATAAATATAAGGCTGTTAATTCAGCTGTTTCTCCTGCGCCGACTATAAGAGCTGTTCTACCGCGTAAATCATCATATACTTTTCGTGCAAATTCTACAGCCGCATAACTTATGGTTCCTGCTCCGTTGGTGATCGTTGTTTCATTCCTGACTCGCTTAGCAACGCGAAAAGCAACATGAGCTAATTTAGTCATGAATGTGCCACAAGCACCGACTTCTTCCGCTAAGCGGAATGAATCTTTAACTTGAGCAAAAATTTGTTGATCCCCGAGAATCTGAGAATCAATGGCAGATATCACCTCAAATAAATGTAAGATAGCATCACAGTAAGAAAGTCGTTCGAACTTCGGCCTAAGGAGCTCCCTGTCGGAAAGTTGAACATTCTTTGATTCTAATAAAAGATCAATGAGAAATTCTGATGAAATAACGTCGTTTGACGGACGGACATATATTTCCGATCGGTTGCACGTAGAAATGACAAGAGCCTCGTCAGTATATGAATCTTTTAAACGCTTTAGTAATATTCGAATCTCATCCGGCGCAAGCGCAACCACCTCGCGATACTCTACTGGTACCGAGTGATGTGAAATGCTAACGGCGATAAGCTTGGAAGGCATAATTATAAGAAGTTATGATACTCCGTTCCAAAAGCATTTACTATAGTCATCGATAGCAATGTCAAAATATAGCCTGACATCCATATTATTACGAGTTTTCTTCCCTCTACTTTCATTATTCTCCTTAGAATCAGTGTCAAACCAAAAACAAACCAAACCAGAAGTGTTGCTATAGTTTTTGGGTCTTTTAAATACGATCTCGTTTCCTCAATGGAAAAATTATTATGCAACAATACAATTCCAAACACAATTGAGATACTTAAAAAAATAAAACCTACTAATAATGCTCGAAGACCATATCGTTCTAGTTTTGATAAGCTCGGTAGTTCATTGAACAGTTTTCCAAAACGATTTTTTTGCATGGTGCGATACAAGATTAGATATAAAGAACCATAGATGGTTGAAAGTGTCAAAGCAGCGTATCCAAAGACAATGCTTGCTACATGAATATTAAATGAAGGATCAAGAAAGATCGGATTAATCGATGATGAGGTATCGCGATTGATAGCAATTGAAGAGATGAGTTGGAATAAGAATGCAACAGCCATAATCATTATCCCCGTGCCGACAGTCGTATTATCTGGTCGGGCTTCCACAATAATATATGTGACAAGCATTGTAAAGGCAATAAGCGAAAAGATCTCTGAAGCTGTCGTAAGAAGACAATGACCCATTGTCAGGGTGTAGGTACCAATATATATGGCATGGACCACAGCAGTAGAAACGGTAAGAATAAAAAGAGCTTTATGAGAGACTAATTGCTTGAAAAACATAGTCATCCCACAACCGAAGAGAAGTCCGTAAAGAAGGAGTAGAATCGTTTGTAATATACTATTTATGCTTACCATTAGTCCTCAAACAGCATTTTTTTTGCAAACATTCAGCTAAGTGGCTTCAGTAATTTATACCAAATTATTTGAGATTACATATTCAGCAATTTGCACTGCATTCAATGCCGCACCTTTTCGAAGTTGATCACCGCTAACAAATAGATCAATAGCATTTGGGTTGCTGATGTCATTTCTAATACGTCCGACAAGAATATCATCACCACCAGATGCCTCAAGAGGCATAGGAAAAAAGTTTTGTTTTCGGTCATCAACAAGCTTAACCCCTGGTGCTTTAATTATGGCATCTCTGATCATCTCTATTGTAGGCCGACCTGTGTTAAACTCAATATTAATGCTTTCACTATGCGCTCGTTGAACAGGCACCCGAATACAAGTAGCTGTGATAGCTAAAGTTGGAGAATGAAGAATCTTCTGTGATTCATGGATCAATTTCCACTCTTCTCCATTATATCCTTCTTCATTAATTGGAGTGTTGTGACTAAACAGATTAGATGCGATCTGGTATGGGAGCACCTTTATTGTAGTTGGAAATCCCTCAACTATTTCTTTAGTTTGTCGCTCCAATTCAGCTAAAGCCTGAGCCCCTGCACCGCTAACGGCTTGATAGGTAGATACGACTATTCTTTTAATAGGTTGTAGTGCCCGGATTGGATTAATCGCCATCAACATAACAATCGCCGAGCAGTTTGGTACAGCAATAAGACCGTAGTGCTTTTTGCAATCATCTCCGTTAATTTCCGGAATAACAAGGGGGACATCATCGTCCATCCGATATGCTGACGAATTATCTATTATCAAACAACCGGCTACTTTTGCCGCTTTACGAAAGTCTTTAGTAATTGAACTTCCAGCACTAAAAAGTGCAATATCAAGATCTGAAAAAATATTAGACTCTAATAACTCGACATCTATTTTGTTATTCTTGCAATGCACCGTTTTGCCAACTGATCGCGAACTGGCGAAAGCACGGATTGAAGTGTAAGGAAAATTCCTTTGTTCAAGCACACGAAACATTTCTTGACCAACGGCTCCTGTCGCTCCAATAACTCCAAGTCTTAAAGTATTTGGTGTCATAAAATATCTTCAATAGTCTGTCGTTTACGAATGATTCTTACTGAACTTCCATCAACTAATACTTCTGCCGCTTTAGGACGAAGATTATAGTTTGATGAAAGAGAAAAACCGTATGCTCCGGCACACATTATCGCAAGCATATCGGATCTATTCATTGTTGGTAGATCGCGATCAAGAGCCATAAAATCTCCTGTTTCACATATTGGACCTACAACACTTGCAAGCTGAATTTCTAGATTATCAGAAATTGATAGTGGTACTATCTGATGATATGCCCCATAAAGACTTGGGCGGATGAGATCGTTCATTGCCGTATCTACGATCAAGAATGTGCGCATTGTATTGGACTTTGTATATAGTACTTTGCTTACTAGAATACAAGTGTCGGCTATGATAGCTCTTCCAGGTTCAATAGTAAGTTCAATATCCATCCCTTCAAACACTTTTGTAATACTATCAAAAAATTCTTGATGTGTTGGGATACTCGAATCCTTAGCATCACTCTCAAAAGGGATGTTTGGATGTGTGATAATATTATGGTATTGAATTCCTCTCCCGCCACCTAAATCAAGATATTTTAAATTGACGGATGTTTCTTCTTGAAGCTTTGTAATGAGATCTTTAATCGATTTTGCAGCATCGACAAATGGAGTAAAGTCAGTGATCTGTGAACCAATATGTGTGTGTAATCCAATAATATCTAATCCAGGGGTTTGATTGGTCTTTATAAGTTCAAACACTTGATCTATATCAATGCCAAATTTATTTTCCAGCAACCCAGTAGAAATATAAGGATGAGTCTTTGCATCAACATGAGGGTTAATGCGAATATATATTGGGGCAACAACATCAAGTGCAATAGCATGTTGACGAACAACTTCTAACTCTTGTGCGCTTTCAACGACGATGGCTTTTATCTTTGTACGGAGTGCAAGGTCAATTTCGCTATCAGTTTTACCTGGACCATCAAAAGTAATTTGTTCAGGAGGGAATCCTGCTTTTAGTGCAGCTTGTAGCTCGCCAGAACTAACGACTGAGGCTCCTACATTTTGAGCAGAGATAATTTTAAGTAATTCTATATTTGAATTTGCCTTCAATGCATACGAAATTTTCCAAGGATGCCCCGTATCCACCGCGGCTTTTTTAAAGGCATTGATATTGTTGAGCAGGCGTTGTTTAGAATATACAAAAAGTGGAGTGCCAAACTGGTCGGCGATCTCACTGATGTCCAAGTCTTCGCAAAATAATACTTCACCTGAAGTATTTGATCTCTGATAAAAAAAAGGAAAGTGGCTCAAGAGTTTATTGTATTGATGTATAGGTTAAATAACGATGCAAGACTTGAGGAATCTTAATCGACCCATCGGCTTGTTGATGATTCTCAAGTAATGCCACCATTAGTCTGCTCGTTGCGAGTCCACTGCCATTGATAGTATGTACAAATTCCGGTTTAGACTTGGGATCGCGCTTAAATCGAATGTTCGCTCGTCGTGCTTGGAAAGCTTCGAAGTTAGAGCAACTTGATGCCTCAAGAAATTTACCTTCGATTGGAGCCCAGACCTCAAGGTCATAGGTTTTTGCACTTGCAAAACTTGTATCAGCGTCACAAAGTAAAAGACGACGATAGGGAATTTCAAGTAGTTCAAGAATTCGTTCAGCATCAGATACAAGCATTTCAAATTCATCATAACTTGATTCGGGAGTGACAAATTTTACAAGTTCTACCTTGTTAAATTCATGGACTCGAAGGAAGCCTCTAGTATCCTTTCCATAAGAACCAGCCTCTCGTCGGAAACACGCGCTAAAGCCAGAATATTTTATCGGCAATTGATCGCCGGTTAATGTTTCGTTACGGTATATATTGGTGATAGGTACTTCAGCCGTTGGAATAGCAAAAAGATCATCCTCATTCATATAATAAAGCTGATCCCGAAATTTAGGAAGATTCCCGGTACCTCGGAGCGACTCCTCATTTGTAAAAAATGGTGGGAGAACTTCGGTGTAACCGTGCGATCCTGTATGAGTATCAAGCATGAAGTTGATAAGCGCACGTTCCAGTGCCGCACCTCGTCCTGTATAGAGAGGGAAACCTGCCCCGGTAATTTTGGCACCTCGCTGAAAATCGAATAAAGAATATTTCTCTCCGATTTGAAGGTGATCGAGTCCTTTTCGCTTTTCAAAGGAGTCGTTAGCTTCTTCTGGTGCCCAACGTTTTACTTCGACATTACTTGTCGCATCGACACCATGAGGAACAGAAGAATGGGGAATATTCGGAATGGTATCAAGTAGGGATGATAAATTTTCTTCGATTGCCCGAAGATCAAGATCAAGATTGGTTATCTCATCACTGACCACTTTCATCTCGGCAATGACGTCATCAGCACTTTCCTTATTCCTTTTTAAGCGGGCTACCTCTTCAGAAACGGTATTCCTCTTATTTTTCAAAACCTCGACGCGAGATATGATTGCACGACGTTTGCTGTCTAATTCAAGAACGACATCAATTACGTCTTCACATCGTTTTGCGACAGATGCCGCTTTCACCACATCCGCTTGCTCACGGATGATTTTAATATCGAGCATGGAATAAAATATAGTTGATTGAGTTCCTTCAACACTATATGAAGCAATATTGCTCCGAAACAATGAAGCAGTATATACTTTATTTTTGTGGTACAAACACAAAAATCGTTGTCTCGTCCGATACGTGAGGCTTGTTAAGATTTATTCTTTCTTCAATAAGTCTATATCCTGGGAAAGTATCTTGGAAGTCATCGAGTATGTAACTCCAATGCTGATTCGAGAGTGCAGTGTCAAGATCGGATTGAAGTTGACGAGCAACGGAGTCTCCAACTAATAGAACGTCGCCAAAGGCTCTTAGCTCGGCGTAAGGTTTCTTTCCGACACTCCGAGGCATAAAGCCATGATAAGGTATCCAGACTTCACCTTGCAACGGTGCGATTGATGCAAGAAATTCTTCTTGATGAACAATATCCGATTCTTTTGCGAGATTTCTTGGATCGCTAAAAGGGTTAGACAATAAAAATAACAGCTGTATCGGAATAAGCCATTTTGCTGCTGTAGCGTACTTTCTATTTTTGGCTAATTGATTAACTGCTACTGGCAAGAATATAGCACAGCCAATTGCAGCAGGCAATAACACATTGTGAGCCCCACCCTCATTTAATATTCCAATAAATCCCGCACCTAATCCTGCTGCAAAGAAAAGAGCAACAAACCCGATAAAATTTTCTTCTTTTTTTCTTATCCCCTTGACAAAATATCGTAAAGCAGGGATACTCAGTAAAGCTGTGGTAAGCCAACAACGGAAAAGTATGTAAACAAAAAAACCATCGATTGCAAAATTCCACCTTAAAGTCTTTCTTTTTGCTTCAGGTATCAACACGGCATAGTAATGATACCAACCATTGTATATTAAATCAAGACCAAATGTCCCCGCAAGGGTCAATAACGAGAATACACTGCAAAATACTAAAGACGCTTTCCAACCACGGGCAACAATCAAGTATAAGACAATACCCGGTGCAAAAAGAAGAGCAGTTTGTTTAGTGAAATAGCTTAAAACCAGTGCCAGAACACCCAGCAGTAAGCCTAAGGTTGATTTACAGTAATAGATTGTTACTATTGATACCAAGAGCAAAGTAGCGAAAAGGGTATCAACTCGTGCGGCTTCTAAACAATATCCGATCTTTCCGTAGGCTCCAATGAATAAGCCTACCGCAACTACCCCATACTGAAGGCTATTTGTTTCTCTCCTAACCACCTTATATAGAATGGTGCAAATTGCTATAGTGGATAATACCGAAGGAATTCTTGCTGTCACGAACGATAATCCTGATATTGAGGTAAATGCCGCCGTCAAGTAATAGTAAAATGGCTGGTAGAGCCATGGGACATATTCGATGCTCGGCTTACAATATAGAGGCTTATTAGCCATGATTCTCCACAATTGATCAAGAATAGATCCTTCCATCCAGAGTAGCTCATAGGGATAGAGAAAACGGGGAATAGCAACTAAAAGGAAAATAACAATGCCTATAGCGATAAATGCATAGGTTGCAATGACTGGAATACTCCCGATATACCTCTTTATTGTGCTCATCGACACGAATTTACGGTTAATTTCCAAAAATATCCATAAAAGAGTGAAATAATGAGATTTATATAGAAACTGTGAAACTCTTTGGATATGGTATCCGTTATCTCCGCGCTCCATAAAACGGGCAAACACGTTCGCCGCTGCTATCCGGAAGCGTTAACGAGCAAACAGTCGGGAGGATCTACTGCTGACATGTGCTTGTAAACTTGTTTTCATCCGAGCGCTAAGCAAGCGAACATTTCAGATAAACGCAAGTTTATCTCGAACATACAAAAAGAGTTTTTATTTGCAACTTCATGCCTGAGCAAGACACTTGTCTGTCTCGGCGTGCGATTTCACTTCTAATTCTGAGACTACAATGGCTAAAGAGAAATTTGAACGTAATAAACCCCACGTCAATATTGGTACGATCGGGCACGTTGATCACGGCAAGACAACCTTGACCGCAGCCATTACGATGGCGTTGGCAAAGAAAATGACGGGCGTTGCGATCCGTTCTTTTGATTCGATTGATAACGCTCCTGAAGAGCGCGAGCGCGGTATCACTATCGCTACAGCTCACGTTGAGTATGAGACAGCTGCTCGCCATTACGCACACGTTGACTGCCCAGGCCATGCTGATTACGTAAAAAACATGATCACTGGTGCTGCTCAGATGGACGGAGCTATCCTTGTTTGCGCAGCGACTGACGGCCCGATGCCGCAGACACGCGAGCACATCCTTCTTGCTCGTCAGGTCGGTGTGCCTCGTATCGTTGTGTTCTTGAACAAATGCGATATCGCAGATCCTGAATTGTTAGAGCTCGTTGAGTTGGAGCTTCGTGAGTTGCTCACGAAATATGAATTCCCTGGAGATGATATTCCGATCATCCGTGGTTCAGCGTTGCAGGCCTTGAACGCTGGTTCAGAGCCAACTTCAACAACAGACGATGAGCGTTTGAAGTGTATCTATGAATTGATGGATGCCGTTGATACGTACATCCCAACACCAGAGCGTGCTGTTGATAAGCCGTTCTTGATGTCTATTGAAGACGTTTTCTCGATCACTGGTCGTGGTACCGTTGGTACCGGCCGTGTCGAGCGTGGACGTGTAAAAATTGGCGACGAAGTTGAACTCGTTGGTCTTGGCCACCAGAAGAAGTCCGTTGTGACCGGTGTCGAAATGTTCCGTAAGGAGATGGAAGATGCTATGGCTGGCGATAATATTGGTATTCTTTTGCGTGGTGTTGAAAAGAATGATATCGAGCGTGGTATGGTCGTTGCAAAGCCTGGTTCGATTACACCACATACCAACTTCTCTGCAAAAATTTACGTACTTGGAAAAGAAGAAGGCGGACGTCACACTCCGTTCTTCAATGGCTACCGCCCGCAGTTCTACTTCCGTACTACTGACGTAACAGGTGTTGCTACTCTTCCAACCGGTGTGGACATGGTTATGCCTGGTGATAACGTTGAGTTGGCTATCGAGCTAATTACTCCTATCGCTATGGAAGAAGGACTTCGCTTCGCTATCCGCGAAGGCGGACGTACCGTCGGAGCAGGTGTCGTTGACAAGATCACGAAATAAGTATTGATGTAGGCGCGCTTGCTGAATAAGCTAGCGCGCTAACTCTTTTGTTCTTTCTCGTATCAATCGCAATAATGCAGAAGATTCGAATTAAATTAAAATCTTACGATCATAACTTGATCGATAAGTCGTCGGAAAAGATCATTCGTACCGTGAAGCCTACTGGCTGCGTGGTTTCGGGTCCTATTCCATTGCCAACCCGTAAGTCGATCTATACGGTAAACCGCTCGCCACATGCTGACAAGAAAAGCCGTGAGCAGTTTGAAATTCGCGCACATAAGCGCTTGATCGATATTCTCAATTCGAACAGTCGCACTGTTGATGCTTTAATGAAGCTTGAACTGCCGGCTGGTGTAGAAGTTGAGATTAAGGTCTAAATAATCAGACTAGACCAATTATTAATTCACGTAGAGTGTAGTCAGCGAAAGCTGAGTTAGTCGCGTAAGGGTAAGTATGAGCGCATTGCTTGGTAAAAAAATAGGGATGACAGGTGTGTTTGACGAAGCTGGACAGTATGTCCCGGTGACGGTCGTCCACGTCGGTCCGAATTTTGTTACGCAGATCAAGACGATGGCGAACGATGGTTATACTGCCGTTCAGCTAGGCTATGAGGAAAAGCCAGAGCGTAATGTAAATAAGCCTTTAGTTGGGCATTTTGAAAAGTCCAGTGCTCCGATGCTTCGATATGTTCGTGAGGTTCGCACATTTGATGATGCGAAAGTAGCTGAGCTGAAGCCAGGTGCAGTTCTAAAAGTTGACGATGTCTTTCATGAAGGCGATACGATTCACGTAATCGGTACTTCTAAAGGACGTGGGTTTCAGGGCGTTGTAAAACGTCACCATTTTGGTGGTGTCGGACAGGCAACCCATGGACAATCTGATCGTCAACGTGCTCCAGGTTCGATCGGTGGCTCGAGCTATCCGTCTCGAGTGTTCAAAGGACAGCGTATGGCGGGACGTATGGGTGGTGAGCAAATCACTACTCGCAATCTTAAGATCTTGAAGGTAATTCCCGAACAGAATCTTATCTTAGTGAAAGGCTCTTTTGCCGGCGCTAAGAATCAATTAGTAAAAGTTGTTAAAGGATAAAGAGTACACGCTCGTATCTGAAAAGTTATGCAGTTAGAAATTTATACAATCGGTGGTGCAAAAAGCGGTAAGACCGTTATGGTCGATGACGCAATTTTTGCAATTGAACCACACGAGCACTCAATGTGGCTTGCTATCAAAGCTACTCTCGCAAATCGTCGAGCTGGTACTCGTAGTACTAAGGGACGTAGTGAGGTTGCTGGTTCGACTCGCAAGTTATATCGACAAAAGGGTACTGGACGCGCACGTCAGGGTGATATTAAGAGCCCTCTACATCCAGGCGGTGGTACGTTGTTCGGTCCAAAACCGCACAAGTATTCGCTTGGGCTTCCGAAGAAAGTAAAACAACTTGCACGTAAGAGTGCGTTGTCTCAGAAGCTTAAAGACGGTGCTTTTATCGTTGTCGAAGATTTTATGTTTGACGAGATAAAGACTCAGAAAATGGCTGGAATACTTGCCGCTTTTGGTCTTCATGAAAAAAATTCATTGTTCTTGACTGCAGGACACAACGAGAACCTCTACAAGAGTGGGCGTAATATTTCAAATTTGCTCGTAATGCAAGCATCTAAAGCTTCTATGTACGAGATTTGGCGTAACCGTGCAATTCTCGTCCAAAAGTCTGCACTCGCTGAAATAGAGCAGACCTTCAAAAGTGGATCGAAGGATGTAGAAGTTTCTCATATTTCAATCGGAGCATAATAAGGAATTTGATGATGCAGACAATTATTCGCAAACCGCTCTTGACTGAAAAGGCAACACTTGCTAATGAGAAGGGTGTGTATTACTTTGAAGTTGCAACTGAAGCTAATAAGATCCAGATTTCAGCAGAAATCGAAAAGCTGTTTGGTGTGAAAGTTGAAGAAGTCCGCACAATGTGGCTTCCGATTCGTAATCGTTCGATGATCACTCGTAAGGGTGCCATCAAAGGAACAAAGAGTCGTCGTAAGAAAGCGATTGTCTCGTTAAAACCGGGATTTACGATTGACGTTTTTACTCCAATGGAAGTAAAAACTGGTACAGAATTATAATACTTAAGCTTGGTTGAAGCGATAATTCAATCTAAATAGAAATGGCAATAAGAAATTTAAAACCACGTACGCCGGCAACGAGATATTACTCGGTGTCAACGTTCGAAGAGATTACAAAAACGACGCCGGAGAAGTCGCTTTTGTTACCACTTAAAAGAAGTGGTGGACGCGGTAATACCGGTCGCATTACATCGCGTCATCGCGGTGGCGGACATAAAAAAATGTATCGCATTATTGACTTCAAAAGAAATAAAGAAGTCATTCCTGCTACCGTAGCAACAATTGAGTACGATCCTAATCGTAATTGCAGAATTGCTCTTTTACATTATGCTGACGGTGAAAAACGTTACATCTTAGCCCCGGAAGGTTTAGTTGCGGGCGCAAAGATAACAAGTGGCAAAGATTCGGATATCGTAGTTGGCAATGCACTTCCACTCAAGAATATGCCACTTGGCACATTCGTGCATAATGTGGAGCTAAAGCCAGGTCGCGGGGGACAAATTGCCCGCTCTGCTGGTAATGCTTGCCAGGTTATGGCTAAAGAGGGGGACTTTGCTACATTAAAAATGCCATCAGGCGAAATGCGTAAAGTACCTATCGATTGTCGCGCTACTATTGGTACTGTCGGCAACTCTGATTTTTTTAATATTAGTCTTGGTAAAGCCGGTCGTTCACGCTGGCTTGGTATTCGTCCACAAACACGTGGTATGGCTATGAATCCTGTTGACCATCCAATGGGTGGTGGTGAAGGTAAGTCAAAATCAGGTGGTGGACGTAAGCATCCAAAATCGCCGTGGGGTCAACTTGCAAAAGGACTCCGTACGCGTCGTAAAAAGAATGCTTCTAGTCAATTTATCATTAAACGTCGCACGAAGTAACGTATGTCACGCTCACTAAAAAAAGGACCATATATCGACGAGAAGCTCCAATTAAAAGTGGATACTTTGAACTCGGTACGTCAAAAAAAGGTCATTAAGACTTGGGCTCGTTCTTGCACGATTCCGCCGGAGTTTGTTGGACATACATTCACCGTGCACAATGGCAATAAATTTATTCCCGTCTATGTGACGGAAAATATGGTTGGTCACAAGCTTGGAGAGTTCGCTCCGACTCGTACCTTCCGCAGTCATTCCGGATCAAAATCAGAAAAGGCTGGATAAGAAAGATCGTATGGCACAGGCAATCGCAAAAAAACTAAATATTCAGAGTTCGCCCGTAAAGATGCGACTCGTTCTTGACCATATACGTGGCAAGAAAGTATCGGAAGCGCTCGCAATATTGCACTTCATGACGAATCGTGCTTCGTTCGTTTGCGAACAGACACTTCGTAGTGCAATCGCAAATTTTCAGTTGAAAGATGATAATCGAGGCATCGATGTCGAAGAACTCTTCGTAAGTAAATGTTTCTCTGATGGGGGACCTATGCTTAAGCGTATTCTGCCAGCCCCGATGGGTCGAGCATTTCGTGTACGCAAGCGCTCTAATCATCTGACGATTGTTGTCGGCAATAAGGTACAAAAGCATATTATTGCGCCGGTAGTTGTAACACCGGGAAGAGCAAAGAAAAATGCCACAAGACCTGTAAAGGCTAAAGCTGTAAAAAAAGCTAAATAAATTGTATGAAATTTACGTCTAACGTTCACTAAACCTTCAAGCACTTTGGGACAGAAAACACACCCAGTAGGATTCAGGCTTGCCGTAACGCGTCCATGGGATGCTCGTTGGTACGACGACAGGCATTTCGCGCAGAAGCTCGAAGAAGATAATCTCATTCGCTCTTATATTAAAGAGCGTCTGAAGCGTGCAGGTATTTCTCGTGTGACTATTGACCGCACGACAAAACGAGTTGTCATTACGATCTACACGTCACGACCTGGTGTTGTGATCGGTAAGAGCGGCAAAGAGATCGCACAGCTTGAGGAAGAGTTGAAAAATGTTACTGTTGGTAAGGAAGTAAAAATTCTTATTAATGAAGTAAAACGCCCAGAGATAGATGCACAATTGATCGCTGACAATATAGCACAACAGCTTATTGGCCGAGTCGCATTTAGACGTGCAATGAAAATGGCTGTAGCAACAGCTATGCGCTCTGGTGCCGAAGGTATTCGTGTGAAGTGTGGTGGTCGCTTAGGCGGCGCTGAAATTGCTCGTAACGAGCAGTACAAAGACGGGCGCATTCCTTTGCATACACTTCGTGCAGATATTGATTTTGCGAAGAGCACAGCACAGACTATCTATGGTGCTATTGGTATAAAAGTTTGGGTTTGTCGCGGTGACATTACCGGCGAAACACCACTCCAAGCCGCAGCGCATCTTGCTGTGTATGGTGCAGAAGATCGTGACCGACGTCCGATCGTCTCTGCCGCAGGTGGAGAACGTCGTCGTCGTCGTGGCGGAAGAGGTCGTAGTCGCGGTGGCGCGGGCGGCGGTTCAGATTCATCAGCTGAGTAAGAAAATTTTAGCAAACGGAAATGCTGTTACCAAAAAGAGTTAAATATCGTAAGCGCCAAAAGGGCAGAGTTCGCGGTAAGGCGACACGTGGAGCACAGGTTGCTTTTGGCAGCTTTGGCTTAAAGTCTCTTGAAGGTGGTTGGATTACCAGCCGTCAGATAGAAGCTGTTCGTGTAACACTTTCGCGCACTATGAAACGTGACGGTAAAATTTGGATAAGAATTTTTCCTGATAAGCCGATCACAAAGAAACCTGCTGAAACCCGAATGGGATCTGGTAAGGGTAACCCTGAGTATTGGGTGGCGGTTGTAAAACCTGGAACCGTAATGTTCGAAATCGGTGGTGTTGCTCGCTCAGTAGCAGACGAAGCACTCAGGTTGAGCTCACACAAATTACCGGTTTTGACAAAGATGGTCGTACGACCAGACTATGTTGAAGAAGTAGCAGTTAAGAAATAAGGAATCGACTACGTATGAAAGCAACAAAATCTTCAGCGTTTCGCGCTCGTGATGCCAAGGAGTTGAATCAGCAAATCAGCGAGAATCTTTCTCGAATGACAGCACTCAACTTTCAGAAAGTAACGGGGCATCTCGACAATAGCGCGCAGATTCGCACATTGCGTCGCGATAATGCTCGTATTAAGACCTTACTTCAAGAGCGTAAAGATTCGGCTGCTAAATAATACTAATTGTTAGAAATAGATATGTCAGAGAACGTTACATTGACCCCGGAAGTATTATCGCCTGAAGCGCGTAGTCGTCGTAAAGAGCGTATTGGCAAAGTTGTTAGCGACAAGATGCAGAAGACTGTTGTCGTTGAGCAAGTCCGTCAGGTCGCACATCCAAAGTACAAAAAGTACTTTAAGAAGACGACTACTTTCGTTGCTCATAACGAAGAAGATAATGCGAAAGCCGGTGACACGGTACGTATCATGGAAACGCGACCACTTTCTAAGACGAAGCGTTGGCGCGTGGTTGAAGTCATCGAACGTGCGAAATAATTTTTATTGTAAGACGAGAACACAATGATCCAAGAAGAATCAAACCTTCAAGTCGCCGATAATTCAGGTGCGAAGCGTGTGCGATGCATTCGTATTCTCGGTGGGCATGATCGTCGCTATGCAGGGGTTGGCGATGTAATTGTCGTTTCGGTGAAGTCTGCAATACCGAATGGGCAAGTAAAAAAGGGTGAAGTCTCAAAAGCAGTTATTGTTCGCACTAAGAAAGAGACTCGCCGGGCAGATGGCAGCTATATCCGTTTTGATGAAAATGCTGTAGTCTTGCTCAATACCCAAGGTGAACCGCGTGGTACACGTATCTTTGGACCTGTTGCTCGTGAACTTCGTGAGCGCCAGTATATGAAGATCGTTTCACTTGCTCCAGAAGTAATCTAAGTGTATAAGGAAATTTACGATGCGTATTAAGAAAAACGATCTTGTCGAAGTTATTACAGGAAAGAACCGCGGGAAACGCGGCAAAGTGCTTCGTGTTGTAACAGAAACAGATCGTGTATTTGTTGAGGGAGTTAATATCCTCAAAAAGCACGAACGTGCAACGCAGGCTAACCAGCAGGGTGGTATTACCGAAAGAGAACATGCTGTTCACGTCTCAAACGTGATGTTGGTAGACCCTAAGACTAACGAACGCACCCGTATTGGTCGTCGTGTTACAGCGGAATCTAACGGTAAGAAAACTTACGCTCGATTCGCAAAAAAATCAGGCGACGTAATCTCATAATTTTATTCATAGTGATGACGGCAACTATCGTCATTTAATCACTGATAAAGAGTATGGCTAAAGAGAAAAAAGATCAGAAAGTAAGGCAAAATGCGCCAGCACCTACTCCAAGCAAGGATGCTCAGGTTGATGCGGTAGCAGCACGTCTTCATGCAAAATTTAAGGATGAAGTTGTTCCTGCGATGATGAAACGTTTCAATTACGATAACGTCAACAGCGTACCTCGTATTTTGAAGATCGCTGTAAACATGGGAATTGGTGCAGCCGCTGCTGACCAAAAACAGCTTGAGGCTGCCGTTCGTGACCTTGAAGCAGTAGTTGGCCAAAAAGCATCCTTGACACAGGCTAAAAAATCTATATCGAACTTCAAACTTCGTGAAGGACAGAATATTGGCTGCCGCGTTACTCTTCGTCGCGACAGAATGTATGAATTTTTTGACCGTTTAATGTCACTTGCTATTCCACGTATTCGAGATTTTCGCGGTGTACCTGATAAGTCATTTGACGGCAGAGGTAACTATACGCTCGGCATTAAAGAGCAAATTATTTTTCCGGAGATTGACGTAGATAAAGTATCGCGAATCACCGGTATGGATATTACATTTGTCACCAGTGCGACTTCTGATGAAGAGGCATACGAGTTGTTGAAGGCATTTGGCATGCCATTCCGCAAGCGTGAAGGTGAAAAAGCAGCAGCGTAAAGATTAATTTTTCATAAGGAACGACTACACGTGGCACGATTAGCGTTACGAGTTAAACAAAAAAGAGAGCCGAAGTTCTCAACGAGAAAGTACAATCGCTGCAGCCGTTGCGGCAGAGCACATGCATACTACCGTAAGTTCGGTCTATGCCGCTTATGTCTTCGTGAACTTGCGCTCGATGGCAAGATTCCAGGCATTCGCAAGTCAAGCTGGTAAACGGTATGGGTTGTCTTTATACAAAATGACATCCTTTAATAGAGACACTATAGAATTTTAGAATAATAAGTGTATGGATACGATAGGAGATTTTTTAACTAGAGTACGCAACGCCATTAAGGCGCGGCATCAGTACGTTATTGTACCTGCTTCGAACTTGAAGCTTGCGATCAGTACGATTCTGCAAGACCAAGGCTATATCGAGAGTGTGGAGCGTATCGAAAATACTCGTCAAGGTGAACTCAGAATCACATTGAAGTATAAAGACGGTATGCCTGCAATTATGGGACTTCGTCGTATTTCAACTCCTGGATTACGCCGCTATTCAAAAGCGAACGAGACACCACGAGTGCTCTCGGGACTTGGAATTGCAATCATCTCTACCCCCCGTGGTGTCATGAGTGATAAGCAAGCTCGCCAACTTAATGTCGGCGGTGAGATTCTTTGCTACGTTTGGTAATATTTTTTGTATAGAGTTTAGAAGGAACGTCAATGTCGCGTATTGGAAAGAAACTGATCACAATTCCTAAGGGTGTCACTGCCCAATCGAATGGTGTGACGCTTACCGTAAAAGGACCCAAGGGTACTTTAAGCACTATGATACCTCTTGGTATCACTGCAAAGATAGAAAATGATGAGATCACGTTTACTCGCGCAACTGATGCGCCAAAGAATCGTGCTCTTCATGGTTTAGCGCGTGCTTTGACCAACAATATGGTTGTTGGAGTCTCAGAGGGATTTTCCAAGAAGTTGGAAATGGTCGGCGTTGGTTATAAAGCTGAGAAAAAAGGGAAGTGGATCCAGTTCAACCTTGGATTTTCACATCCTGTGGTTTTCGTGGCTCCTGCAGAAATTGCGATTGATGTTATCACCCCGACTTCGTTGACTGTATCCGGAATTGATAAACAGCTCGTTGGTGCAGTCGCAGCAAAAATTCGCTCTATTCGTCCACCAGAACCCTACAAGGGTAAGGGCGTTAAATACGCAGACGAAAAGATCATCCGTAAAGCCGGAAAAACAGCTGGTAAATAATTTTAAAGTAGTAGGACAATGGCAACTAAGATCCAGTTACAAGATAAAGCAAAACGTCTTGCACGTCGCCGCTTTAGCATTCAGGCAAAAGTCCGCGGCACTGCTGAGCGCCCACGTTTGGTTGTGTTTCGAAGCAACGCTGATATCTATGCTCAACTTGTTGATGATACAAATGGCTTTACCCTTGCTTCAGTCGGCTCTGTAAAGATAGCTGATAAAATGAAAAAAGGTGAAAAGTCAGCTGTTGTTGGAAAGCAAATTGCTACATTGGCAAAAGATAAAGGTATTTCAACGGTCGTATTTGATCGTAACGGCTATCTCTATCATGGTCGTGTAAAAGCACTTGCAGATGCAGCCCGCGAAGGCGGTTTGAAATTTTAATTTACGTTTGTAAAAAGAAAAGATCGTGGCGAAAATACGTTCATCTGAATTAAATTTAAAAGACAAACTGGTCGCAGTCAACCGTGTTTCAAAGGTTGTTAAGGGCGGTCGCAGATTTAGTTTTAATGCTATCGTTGCCGTTGGTGATGGTAGTGGACATATTGGTATTGGGCTCGGAAAATCAAACGAAGTTACCGATGCCGTAACTAAAGCAACCGAAGATGCGAAACGCAATGTTCGGTCTGTACCTTTGCGTCGCGGTACAATACCTCACATGGTTCATGGTAAGTTTGGTGCTGGCAAAGTAATGTTAAAACCAGCTTCACCTGGTACTGGACTAATCGCTGGTGGTGGCGTACGAGCTGTGCTCGAACTCGCTGGTGTTCAGGATATCTTGACTAAGTCACAGGGTTCATCGAATCCACATAATCTTGTTAAGGCGACAATGGATGCTCTAGCACAATTGAGCGATGCGCATGCGGTATCTGTGCGTCGTGGTATTACGCTAACGAAAGTGTTCAACGGATAAGCGAAAAAACAACAATGAAAAAGCTGAAGATCAAACAGACAAAAAGCATTAATGATACACTACAAATGCACAAGCGTACTATTAAAGCACTTGGCTTAGGTCGCCCGAATTATGTAGTCGAGCATAATGATACCCCGGCTATTCGCGGCATGATTCGTGTCGTCCGTCACTTAGTTGAAGTAACTGAGTTATAAATTTTAATTTGCGAGCGGGTGTTTACCCGCGCTAGTAAACAATATAAGCAAAAAAGTATGAATAATCCATGTCCAGCACCCGGAGCGATAAAAAACACTAAACGAATCGGTCGTGGTGTAGGATCCGGACACGGAAGAACGGCGACGCGCGGCTCTAAGGGAGCGGCATCACGTGCAGGTTACAAGCGTAAGATCGGGTTTGAAGGCGGTCAGATGCCTATGGCGCGTATTATGCCAAAATTTGGTTTTCACTCTCCTTTCCGTGTAGATTACGCAGAAGTAAACGTTTCACGACTTCAGGAAGCGATAAATGCTGGTTTACTACCTAAAGGGCAGATCGTTACTCCGGCATTCCTTCGTGCGATTGGAGTTATCAGTGGGGGCCATCAACCGGTTAAAATTCTTGGTGATGGAGAAATTAAAGTAGCCGTTACAGTGCAAGTTCACAAAGTGACTAAAGGTGCTTTGGCTAAAATTGAAGCCGCTGGCGGCAAAGTTGAAGTTTTAGTAAAAGCATAAATCAATGAACATCTCATTTTGGGATGTTTCGTTTTTTCTGGTTTACTCTCAAATCTAAATGAGCAGGCTTACAGACAGTTTTCGTAATATCTTCAAAATCGAAGAACTCCGTCAACGCATCATTTATACGATCGCGTTGCTCGTTATTGTCAGACTCGGTGCGCACATCACGTTGCCGGGTATTGATGTTCATGCACTTGAACGTGCATCTGCATCGGGCAATGCCAATTCACTCTTCGGTTTGTATGATCTTTTTGTAGGTGGCGCGTTTAAGAACGCCGCCATTTTTGCACTTGGCATCATGCCATACATTTCGACCTCGATCATCATCCAATTGATGGGGAGTGTCGTTCCGTACTTCCAGAAATTGCAAAAAGAGGGCGAAGAAGGTCGAAAGAGGATTAACCAACTCACTCGAGGTGGCACATTCGTTGTCGCTGCATTGCAAGCCCTCGGTGTTGCTGTCCATCTCCGTAGTATGCCTGGTAATGTTGTTGCCGATGGAATTAGCCCACTTTTATTTATGATCAGTACGATTTTCTGTCTTGCTGCAGGAACCATGTTTATGATGTGGCTTGGTGAACAGATTACTGAACGTGGAATTGGCAACGGTATCTCACTCATTATTTTCATCGGTATTATTGCTCGTTTTCCAAACGCACTCGTTGACGAACTTCATGGTGTCGGGACTGATGCAGGTAAAAACATTATCATTGAGCTTGTAATGTTTGCAATATTGGTTGGGATCATTGCATTCGTCGTTTATATGACTCAAGGTATTAGAAAAGTACCTGTGCAATATGCCAAACGTGTAATCGGTAGAAAAGTATATGGAGGAGTAACTCAGCATATTCCAATCAGAATTAATACTGCCGGTGTCATGCCGATCATTTTTGCTCAGGCTATCTTGTTTATCCCAACGACATTGCTTCAATTCTTTCCGGGATCAGGCTTTGCCCAAAGTATTGCACGATTCTTTGATTACCGCTCAGCTGGATACGCCGTCATATTCGGATTAATGATCATAATATTTACCTATTTCTACACTGCTATTGCATTCAATCCGCGTGATGTTGCTGATACAATGAAGAAGCAGGGTGGTTTTATACCGGGTGTGCGACCAGGTAGAAATACCTCAGACTATATTGATAATATTCTGACACATTTGACACTTCCAGGAGCTATTTTCCTCGCATTTATCGCTATTTTGCCGACGATTGTGTCAGCGCTTGGTGTTACTTCAAGCTTTGCGCAATTCTTTGGTGGAACAAGTCTTTTGATTATGGTTGGTGTCGCACTTGATACACTACAGCAGATAGAATCTCATTTGCTGATGCATAATTACGAAGGACTGATGAAATCAGGAAAAATTAAAAATCGCTCTATAGGCGGTGGTTCATATTCTTAAAAGATTTCAAGAATGTGGGATAGTCGCGCAAACATGAAAACAGAAGCTGAGATAGAGAAAATCAAGGCGAGTGCGCATATCGTTCATCAGACAATTGAATTTTTACGCCCCCTTATTCAACCCGGTGTCACGACGAGCGAACTTGATACTAAAGCAGAATCTTTTATAGAAAGCTTCGATGCTCGGCCGGCATTTAAAAACTATAAAGTTGGTAGGCTGACTTATAAGTATGCTACTTGTATGTCAAAAAATAATGCCGTTGTTCATGGCATACCTGATCAAGACCCGCTTAAGAATGGGGATATTCTTTCGGTTGATGTCGGTGTAGAAAAAGAAGGCTGGTTTGGAGATGGTGCATATACTTTTGCTGTAGGAGAAATTTCTGAAGATTCTAAAAAACTCCTCGAAATAACACAAGAATCGTTAATGCTTGGTGTTGCAGCTGCAAAAGCCGGGTCAAGGGTTTACGAAATTTCAAAAGTAATTCAAGACTACTGCCAGTCGAACGGATTTTCGATAGTTAGGGATCTCGTCGGACACGGGATTGGAAGACATTTACATGAGGAGCCCCAGGTTCCGAATTATGTCCCGAGTCGTATGGAATCTGGCTTCAAAAATATTGTACTTGAAGAGGGAATGACGATAGCTATTGAGCCGATGGTTAATTCAGGCGTCTGGCGAGTCAAGACTCTTAGTGATGGGTGGACTGTAGTCACAGCAGACGGTATGCCGAGTGCCCACTTTGAACATACAATCGTGGTTCGAAGTTGGGGTGGCGAGATACTGACGAAATAGGTTCCAATTCTTGGAACGATAATTGCTGATACTCAGTTATTATAAGGCTGTAAGTAGGTATTTTATAACAATTAATGTCCAAACAAGCCGCGATCAAAGTAGATGGCGTTATAGATGAGTCGCTTCCAAATGCGACTTTTCGTGTAAAGCTAGATAACGGGCATTCTGTGTTTGCGCATGTGTCAGGAAAAATGCGTATGCATTTTATTAAAATCCTTGAAGGGGATAAAGTAACGGTGGAGCTTTCACCTTATGATCTGACCAAAGGACGTATTACTTACCGATACAAATAATTTTTCTATTGTCACGACAATGAAAGTACAAGCTTCTGTAAAAAAACGCTGCGAACACTGCAAAGTGATCATCCGAAAGGGTGTTGTTCGCGTTATCTGTAAAACGAATCCGAAACATAAACAACGTCAAGGATAAGCACACATGGCACGTATAGCCGGAATTGATCTTCCGAAACAAAAACGCTCAGTAATCGGTCTTACTTATATCTACGGTATTGGTAATACTTCTGCAGCAGAAATTTTAAAAAAGGCAAACATCTCCGAAGATAGACACATTGGGGATCTGACCGAAGAAGAGGTAACCAGTATCCGCCAAATTATTACTAATGACTATAAGGTCGAAGGTATGGCGCGCAGCGAGCAACAACTTGCTGTAAAGCGTTTAATGGATATTGGATCATATCGCGGACTTCGTCATCGCCGCGGACTTCCAGTTCGTGGACAGCGCACTCGTACGAATGCCCGTACCCGTAAAGGCAAACGTAAGACCGTTGCCGGTAAAAAGAAAGCAGCAGCGAAGAAGTAATCATTTTAAGGAGTATTTACTGTGGCAAAAGCAACAGCGACCGGAGCTAAACGTAAAAAGAAGATCACTGCGCAAGCACATGGCATTGCTCATGTTCGTGCAACCTTCAACAATCTTCAGGTTACACTTACTGATGTTCAGGGGAATACCTTGTCGTGGGCAACAGCAGGTAAAATGGGTTTTAAGGGATCGCGTAAAAATACACCATTTGCAGGTCAAGTTGCAGCTGAATCAGCAGCAAAAGAAGCCTACGATATGGGATTACGCAAAGTCGACGTATTTATCAAAGGACCAGGTTCGGGCAGAGAAGCAGCAGTTCGGGCGTTACAAGTAGCTGGTATTGATGTTCTCTCGATAAGAGACATCACGCCAATGCCCCACAATGGGTGCCGTCCGCCGAAAAAGCGTCGCGTTTAATTTTTTTATTTTCGAGTTGTTTCGGAATCGTTGTAAACTTCACGCTCGAAAGAGTCATCGCGAAGGATGAAGGCGCCGAGATATTGCGAAAAGTATTTGTGGTGCAATTATACTCATAATTAAATAATGGCTCGTTATACAGATCCAAGTTGTAAGTTATGCCGTCGTGAGAAGCAAAAGCTTTTCTTGAAAGGCACGAAGTGTTTCTCGGAAAAATGTCCTGTTGAAAAGCGTAATTATCCTCCCGGGCAACACGGAAATGGTCGTCGTCAGAAGATCTCTGAATACGGAGTTCAGCTCCGCGAAAAACAAAAAATTCGTCGTACGTACGGTTTACTTGAAACCCAATTTCGTATTGCATTCGAAAAAGCATCACGCATGCGTGGTGTTACCGGCGACAATCTTGTAAAGTTGCTAGAGAGACGCCTTGATAATGTTATTTACCGCTTAAATATTTCCTCTTCGCGCAAGTCTGCTCGTCAGTTAATATTACACCGCCACATTACAGTTAATGGCAGCGTTGTCAATATTCCTTCATATATCTTGAATCCAGGTGATGTGATTCAGCTTAAAGAAGCTTCTCGCAAGCTCGAGATCGTCCACGAAGCATTGAAACGTACTCGTGGTGATGCAGGTGTGCCTTCATGGCTTTCGCTTAACAAAGCTGAGTTGTCCGGTACGCTACTTGCCATCCCAGAACGTGCAGATATCCAACTCAATGCAAACGAACAACTGGTTGTCGAATTGTACTCGAAATAAGCTTTGTATCGAATCGTTGAACGCAATACAATTTTTTTTACATCTTAATTTAAGGTAACGAGCGTATGACAAAACTTCACATGCCGGATCGTATCGAGCTTGAGGAATCAAGTAAGACTTCGACCTTCGGACGCTTTATAGCTTCTCCGTTGGAAGATGGTTACGGTACCACGCTTGGAAATTCGATGAGAAGAATCCTTCTTTCATCAATTCCCGGAAGTGCGTTTACCAGTATTCGTGTTGATGGTGTTCAACATGAGTTCTCTGCTGTCAAAGGTGTGACTGAGGATGTCGCCGAGATCATTCTCAACATAAAAGGTGTGCGTATCAAATCTGATATGCAAAGCCAGCCACGTCTCATCGTTGATGTTCGAGGACCGAAAGAATTTAAAGCGGGTGATCTTCAGGAATTTACCAGTGAAATGGAAATCCTAAACCCTAACCACCATCTTTTCACCATCGGTAAGGATATTCGTGTCCAGATGGAGTTGCAGGTTGGTCACGGTAGAGGTTATGTACCATCTGATGAAAACAAACGTAGCGATTTTGCACTTGGTACCATCGCGATTGATTCAATCTATACTCCGATTGTAAATGTACGTTTCACTGTGGAGCCTACTCGTGTCGGACAAAAGACTGATTACGAGAAATTGGTACTTGAAGTTGAAACTGAGGGTTCTATTACTCCGGAAGAAGCAATTACCATTGCTGGACGTACTCTTCGTGACCATGTAAACATGTTTGTTCGTTTTGGTGGACCAGAAGACGAACTTCCGCCGAAGCCAATTGAAGATACAGAGACCGAACGTATTCGTTCGATCCTCAATACCAACGTCGATACCTTACATCTTTCTGTTCGTTCGCAGAATTGCTTACGTGCAGCAAACATCCGAACTCTTGGCGACCTTGTTCGTCGTGATGAGCGTGAGTTGCTTACGTTCCGTAACTTCGGTCGTAAGTCTCTCGATGAGCTTGGTCGTATTGTCGAACAGCTCGGCTTGCAGTTTGGTATGGATGTCGATAAGTATATTGAAGTAAAAGCGTAAAAACGATTTTAAGGAACTGAATAACAATGAGACACTCTCATAAAGGTAGAAAACTAGGACGTACGGCGAGTCACCGCGCGGCGACATTATCTTCACTTGCAAGTTCTTTGTTGCAGCATAAGAAGATCCGTACTACAGTAGCCAAAGCGAAAGAGACAAGGATGTTTGTCGAGCCCCTGATAACACGTGCAAAAAACGCACATTTATTGACAGGTGATGAGGTTACCGTGACATCAAAGCGTGTACATGCGCGTCGTGAGGTTGCTCGAGTTATTCGCGACAAAGATATTTTAAAGACACTTTTTACTGAAATTGCTCCAAAAGTATCCGGCCGTCCCGGTGGATATACTCGAGTAGTGAAGCTTGGCCGCCGCTTAGGTGATAGCGCTGAAATGGCACTCCTTGAGTTGGTGGATTGGAATGAGACTGGAGCAACCAAAACAAAGGTTGCTAAACCACGTCCTACACGTCGTGCAAAACCTTCACCGAAGGCAGAAGTAATCGCCGATGCAGAAGCTACGGAAATTCCTTTGAAAACGGATGAGACTCCGGAAGTAACTACTCAAGCAGAGAAAGAATAACGGATAGTCTTCGAATTTTGCAAACCCTGTCATTCAACAATGACAGGGTTTCTTATTTTAAAGCATTCCGAGAAAATATTTATGGACTCTTAAGTCGATAGTTACCTCAGGGTGGAATGCGGTAACCAGCATGTTTTTTTCGGAAGCCATTATGAATCCATCGTTATACCCACAAAGTACTTTTACATCTCTCCCTGAGTGGATAAAAAGAGGAGCTCGGATGAAAACACAAGGATATGCGGGGCTGCCAAGTGCATCTATTTTCAAATCAATTTGCGAACTTGCACGTTGCGGACCAAAGGCATTCCTACGAACTGTAATATCCATTAATCCAATTCCCCCTTGCTTTGAACCTTCGATTTCTTTTGCAAGGATTATACTCCCCATGCAAGTTCCCCAAACAGGCATTCCGTTTTCTATCTTAAATTTTATAGCATCGAAGATAGGTAGGGAATCAGGTTGTGCAGTTTTGAGCTCCGCTGTGACGTTCTCAAGTTTGGCGATCGTAGTGGATTCGCCTCCTGGAATAATCAATCCATCAATTCGCTCAAGTTCACTTGATCTACGAACTTCAATCGTGTTATGACCAAGTTCTTCGATTTTTGTGGCATGTTCACGAAAATCACCTTGCAAAGCAAGTACACCTATAGTACTCATTATGAGTGATTAAATGCCACGTTTTGCAAGTAATTCAGACTCTGCAAGAGAAGCGGCGCTTCTCCCAAACATTGCAACACCAAGCCCACGACTTACTTCTGCAAGGATGTCAGGATTGTTGTAATAAGTGGTTGCTTTTACGATCGCCGCGGCACGTTTTGCCGGGTTGTTTGACTTAAAAATACCTGAACCAACGAAGACACCATCAACACCTAATTGCATTAGCAATGCAGCATCAGCGGGTGTAGCAAGTCCTCCAGCAGCAAAATTTACAACTGGTAATTTTCCACTTATGGCTATTTCTTCCACAAGAGAAATTGGTGCACCTATGTTCTTAGCAAAACTGAAACGCTCATCTTTGGAAAGAGATGTCAGTTTACGTATTTCACCAAGGATAGCACGAGCATGGCGGACGGCTTCGATAACGTCGCCTGTGCCGGCTTCACCTTTTGTGCGAATCATTGCAGCACCTTCGCTAATGCGACGAAGTGCTTCTCCAAGATTTCTGGCCCCACAAACAAATGGGATAGTAAAGAGTGTTTTATCAATATGATTTTCATCATCCGCAGGAGTAAGTACTTCACTCTCATCAATACAATCAACGCCAAGAGATTGTAAAATTTGAGCTTCAACGAAGTGACCAATTCGTGCTTTTGCCATTACTGGAATGGAGACAGCCTCAATGATCTGGATAATCAACTCCGGGTCAGACATCCGCGCAACGCCACCATCGGCACGAATGTCCGAGGGAACACGCTCAAGTGCCATAACTGCGCACGCGCCAGCATCTTCGGCAATTTTTGCCTGCTCGGCGTTAACTACGTCCATAATAACCCCACCTTTAAGCATAGCTGGGAGTGCACGCTTTATCGTATCGGTTCCAACCTGTATGGTCTGATCTTGGTTTTTAGTACTTGCCATCGTATGATTTGTATTATAAATAATAGTGTAAAACAGTTGAAATTAAGATAAATCATCTTAATGTTAGTAATACGTAACATAAGATAAATTGTATGACAATTCAACAAATCGAAATCTGTACTCGTTTAATTTCTCTTGGCTCTATGAATGCGGTTGCAAAGAGTCTCGGTGTAACACAGCCTGCAGTGTCGACAGCCCTTTCTCTCATTGAAAAAGAACTTGGTTGTCGCCTTTACCTTCGCTCAAAAAAAGGAGTGTCTTTGACCAGAAAAGGGAAAGAGATGTTGCCATATTTTCAGACAGTTATTAAAACTACTTCAGATATACTTGCACACTCCTCAAAGCTCCCATCTGATGAAGGTACATTGAAGCTGGCGGGTCGGCAAGGGTTTATGCAATATATATTTCCACATCTTTACCATACACTCCGCCAGCAATATCCGAAGATTATAATAGAATCAGTTATCTCAAGTGACCAGGATGAAGTGATTGAAGCTCTTACCACTGGTAGAGTCGACCTCTGTTTTGCGCCATCACCAAAAATTAAGTCTATTGGTTATGAGTTGCTTTACCGTGACCCGGTATTTATTGGTCTCTCAAAGAATAATATTCTGCAAAAAAAACATAAACAAAAAAAATACTTGTCAAATGAAATCGAGTTCTGCTTACCCACGAGGGGGGACCGTCTCAGGAAACCAATAGAATCTTTGATCAAAACTATCGTCAAGGAGCCAAAAATATCTATGGAAACCGATGACTATAATTTAATAGGTAAACTTGTTGCAAATGGAAATTTTGCAGGACCGCTGTATGGTCACATGTTACTTGATGATGAGTTTGCACGGTCGGTCGGTGAACTCCGACAATTTCGTTCGAAACTATATCGTGATCTTACCGTGCTTTATAGAAAAGATGACCTTTTGCCACATGTGGCAACGGCAAAATCCTTATTTGTTGCAGAAACGGCAAGAATACTCTCGAATACTGTTAAAAAAAGGTTATTTAATACTGTTTTGTGAAATTTGAATAGCCTTGAGTGTGTTTTTAGGTTTCGAAAATGATGCAAATTTCTCGTATGGGTACAACCCAACGCGTATATTTGTGTTCTTAGTGTCAGAAGTTTATTATAAATCACGTTTTTCAATTCATTAAGTAAGTTAACTAGCGTATGAAAAAGAACTCCACTTTCGTGGCAGTAGTGATATTTCTCTCGCTCATCTTGGGATGGGCAATTTGGAACTACTTTTTAGGAGCCCCGTCAAATTTCGCTGATCCTTTGATCAGGGAACATCCACTTAAAGACAGCACTCTCGGTAAAATGTACAGTGGCGGATTTATCGTCGGCATTTTGATCGGGTTGTCGATTATGGCTTTTTCATTTATTGTTGAGCGCTTTATCAGCCTTTCAAAAGCCAAAGGTAAAAAGGATCTTGACGTATTCTTGAAAAATGCTGGTAAATATCTTGACGAAGGTAATCTTGACGCTGCTCTCGACCTTTGTAATCAACAGAAGGGGAGCGTTGCAAACATCCTTCGTGCTGGTATCTCTCGTTATAAAGCCATATCCCATAATGATTTGCTAACGACAGAGCAAAAGGTTGAAGAAGTAAAGAAGACCCTTGATGAAGTGGGTATGCTAGAAACTCTGTTGATGGAGCAAAACCTTGTTATTCTCTCTACTCTTGCTTCTATCTCGACAATGGTAGGATTGCTCGGAACAGTTAAAGGTATGATCACCTCGTTCGCTGCTCTTGGTGATTCAGGCGGTGGTGCTGCGGCATCACAGCTCTCAATTGGTATTTCCGAAGCATTATACAATACCTTCTTGGGTATTTTTACGGCTATTATCGCTATTGTGTTCTATAACTTCTTCACTAACAAGGTTGATAAATTTACCTATGTAATTGATGAGGCTTCGTTAAATCTCTTAGAAACGATCAAGACTCGTTTCATTGCTAAAAAAGCATAAGCTAATTCCATTGCGATTGTATGGCAAAAGCTAAACTGAAACGACACGGTTTTCGTCTTGATATGACCCCGATGGTTGACGTCGGGTTTTTGCTCCTGACATTTTTTATGCTCACGGCAAAATTCAAGACTGATAATCAGTCGATCTCTATTGTACTCCCGGTCGCTGAAGCTGACACAATGAAGCTTCCCGATCTCAATATCGCAGTGATCAGTATCGGACTTTCAACAGTAAACGCTGGCGAGACCCCCGACACGCTGATTTACTACGGCATCGCTAATGAAAAAGATCGCGTGCCGATCTATAGAAAACTCAACCGCGTTGATCCGAAAACTGGACAGCCGCTTGACGATGCATCATTAGTTAAAACTGAAGAGGTGCTTCTTAAAAAATCCGAAATGGAAGAAGCGATCAAAGCGACACGTTTGCAGAATCCTGCAATGCGATATGCTATTAATGCTGACAAGGGACTTAGTTATGGATATGTAGATGATATTATGCGGTCGATGCAAAAATATGGAGCTACGAGGTTCAACCTTGTTACCGAATCAAGGTAGTCCAATGGTATTGCACTGTCATATTGAATTGTGCAAGAAGCATTGAAAATTTCAATAAGAACAATCTTTAGAAAACACTATGTCTGAAGTAGTACAAGCCGCTGGAGGTGGTAAAAAGGGAAAAAAACACGCAAAACGTGTCGGTGTCCGTATGGATATGACTCCGATGGTAGACGTGGCATTCCTTTTGCTTACATTCTTCATGTTGACAACAACATTCAACACACCGCAGGTGATGGAAGTATCCCTTCCGCCTGATAGCAAGGTAAATGTCGAAGTTGCTCAGTCGAACCTGCTCACGTTTCGTGTCAGGAAAGATGATGCCGTGTTCTGGAATATTGGTGATCAACCCCCGACGAAGATCACTACAAAGGAAGTTCAGCAAATATTAGAAAAACAACTTCGCCAGAATCCGAAAACAGCAACCCTCATTAAGATCGATCGAGGAGCAAAGTATCAAAAGCTGATCGATATTATTGACGACCTTAACCTTGTACAAGCAAAGCTTGGTCAGACGGAAAAACGATTCTCGATCGTCACCATGGATGATAAGGATAATCAACTTATCGGCTCACTCTAAGTATAATAGGAGAAACAGTATATGGGACTTGGTGATCTGACCCTTGAAGGAATGGAGATGTATGGCGGCATCGAAATGAAGAAGAATGGGAAGAAAAGCACTCTTCGTGGTTTCGGCGTTTCCGTTGGTATCCATTTATTAGTTATTCTTTTGTATTTTGTTTGGACTGCAATTGCCAGAGAAGACGACAAAAAGATACCTCATGTCCGTAAAATTTCGAGCCTTGCTGAACTTGCACCACCACCATCTACTGAAGATAACAGTATGGCTGCCCCATTGCCTACTGCACCATCGGTGGATATTGCGAAGCCGACATTTGGTATCCCTGTGCCAGTGCCAGATATGCAAGCTCCAAACCAGACAATGCCTGACCTCAATAATATTCCGGTCCAACAAGCGGCCCCAGGTGATGGTGGAAATGGAGCTGTTCAAGTCGGGAATGGTGGAGAAGTTCACGTTGCCGTACAGGAGCAGGTTGCTGAAGAAAGTACACCGGATAAAGACGCATTTATTGACCTTTCAGACGAGCCAAAGCCTGTTCAAAATATTCAAAGCTTGGTTGTTTACCCTGAGGTCGCGAAGCGTACCAATCTCGAAGGTAAAGTTACCTGTGATGTGTTGATCGGGAAAGATGGCAAAGTACAGAAAGTTGACGTTGTAAAAACCGACAATGAGATATTTAACTCTGCTGCAAAAGATGCATTTATGAAGGCTCGTTTTACGCCGGGTCGCCAGAATGGTACGCCAGTCACTGTTTGGCAAACGATATCGATCGTATTCAAGTTGAGTAAGTAGGGGGAAGTCTATTTCTTGGAAATGCGCCGAACTCTGGCGGATTTTTATATATTTTTAGCGTAATTATTTTACTAATGCTATGAAAATATTTACTTTATTTTTTCTTCTGCTAGGTGTTGTGGCTCTTGGCATCGGGATGTATATGCTTCTCGATAGTTCGATCTTAAATAATCTACCTCCAACACCTCGGACGGTCATGGCAATTTTACTTGCGCTCTACGGTATTTTTCGAATTTTTACCTCACTTGGGGCAATGAAAAAGAAGCAAGAAACGGTAAAATGATCGTGATCCAAACCTCGCAATTACGACTACTTCTATTTTTTATAGTATTTATTATTTGTGCGTGCGGCAATAAAGACAAGAAAGTAGTGGTTTCTGACTCCGCAACCTCCGGAGCCTTTGAACTGATAGCTGATGAAAACCTTAAGCCTGTTATTGATAGTCTCGTAACTGGATTCAATACACAGACACCAAATGCGAAAGTTACTGTCCACTATACCTCATCGATTGAAGCACTTGATGAATTGCTTTCTAGAAAAGCGCGGCTGATCATTATCGGACGCCCTATGACCATCATTGAGCGCAAATTACTCGATTCAGCGCATATTGACTTACCTGAATTTGATATCGCCCTCAGTTCAATTGCCGTAATTACTTCTTCGCTGAATGCTTCTACTATGGTCTCTTTTGATAGGCTCCAACATGTCGCGACAGGGAAGACAGAGACCCCATATTATTCAACAACCCATTTGTCGACAACCGAGACTGTCTTTGATTCGATCTTCTCCCTTCAAGGTAAATTTCTACTCGGCAATGTGAAGCGATTCCAGACTACTGACAGTGTAATCGCATCCGTCCGTGCCAATATATCCTCAATTGGCTTTATCAGTTCATCTTGGGCTCATTATCTAAGGTCATCAGTTGATACGACTATAAAAACATTACCTATCACCACTGAAAAGAGCGATAAGCCGGTAATGCTTCACCCAGCTTATATCTATCAGGGTCTATATCCATTAACTTCAAGGGTATGTGGTTATACATTCGAAGTACCGAATTCCATACCAAGAGGCTTTCTAGCCTATGTAATGTCCCCAGAAGGTCAACGAGTATTTCTCAATTATGATGTATTGCCAAGAACGCAGATAATTAAGCTCGTTCCACTCAAATGAGCGCTTCTTTACTGTTATCTTACAAATAATTAATAGATTGCTCTATATTTGAGAAATTCCTACGTTTCATTCTACGTTTAGATAGTGGCATAGGATTTGCAGTATGCCAAGATATACTTTTGATTATAAAATGACAAATATCAAGTTCTTTCGAGGCTTCTTGCTCGCAGTTGTTTTCTTTTCCGCTCAAAATGTTTTTTGCCAAACAGTTAACGATCAGATCTCAAAATCTCTGAAACTGATAGAGTTTGGCAACCCGAAGAAAGCTGTTTCTGATCTTCAGAACATAGTCGCCTCAAATCCCAAAGATGCGAATGCTCATGCGGCATTAGGCATTGCCTATCTTGGGAATGATAAAGTTGCTGAAGCTGAGAAGGAAATCACGCTCGCTTATGATATTGAACATAAATCAGTTCTTGTTCGTACCTCGCGTGGCATGCTTTTCGGCAAACAGGGCAATCGACAAGATGCTGTGAAAGAATTTACTCAAGCATTGAAAATTGATGATAAGAACGTAGGTACATACTTATATCTAGCTCGATTTTACCTTTCTGTAGATTCCTTGAAATCAGCAGAAATAACTCTATACCGGGCTCAGGCTGTCAATGACAAGGACGTACGTCCATTCATCGGCCTTGCAGAATTGTACGAAAAACAGCGTGCTCGCCCGCTTGCTATTACTCAGTACGAAGAAGCGAAGAAGATCGATCCAACTGATGTTTCGGTATTGGCAAAGCTTGCAGGTTTATATTACCGTGAGCGTAAATATGATGAATCAATCAATGAATGGATAAAGTTGACGAAAATTGATCCAACTTACTCTCGAGCATATTACGAAATCGCTACAATCTTTTTAAAATCAAGACAATATGCGAACGCGGCAACATATGCAGAAAAATATATAGCCCTCGAGCCAAATGATGTAGATGGAATCTGGCTTGCAGCACAGGCATTTTCTGAAAGTAATCAATACCAGAAAGCTTTACCATTCTTAGAAAAGGCATCAAAAGACGATTCTTTGAAAAATTATACCCAGCTATACCTCGGCCGCGGCTATTTCTATTCGAAGGAATTTACAAAAGCTGATAGTATCTTTGCGCAGTCAAAAAATCTTAATCCTTACGACCTCTATTACTATGGCTATTCCTTGATCTCATTGGGTGATACCACTCAAGGTTTGGAAAAGTGGAAGCTGTCTCTCGTTGGCGATACTGTTCGTACAAAAGAAGAACAAATAAAAGTCGTGCAGCAGATCATTAGTTTTCAAGTTTCCCAGAAAAAATTTTCTGATGCTGCGAAAACGTATATTGATCTTGCCTCGATTCAAAATACTCCTGAGAATTTTGTACGTGCTGGACAGTACTATGCTTTTGCAAATAAATCTGAAGACGCAAAATCTGCATTCCAACAAGCGTTAAAGTTGGACCCAAAGTATGCAAACGCCTACATTGGTTTGGCTGACATCTCAATGCAGAATGAAGCAACTCTTCCAGAAGCAGAGAAATCACTGGAGCAAGCCGCAAGTTTTGCCAATACGACAGAATCAAAAGATGCTGTAGGTGGAGGGTATGCAAGGTTAGGCATCCAATATTATAAAATGAAGAAATACGATAAATCCATTTCTTTCTTAGGACCCAATGGTGCATTAAAATATTTATCACCGAGTTCGCTGTATTTGATAAACGTTTACAAAGTGACAGCGGCAGCTTACTTGCAAATAAAAGATTTCAGCAAGTCCGAAGAATTTTATAAAAAAGCGCTCTCAATAAATCCGAAAGATGATGATAGTAAAAAGGGTATTGATTTTATAAAACAGGCTAAATCAAAGAAATAAGTTGATATATTTTGAATAAATTAAAATGTTTCCAACAGGCACACCATTGGTGTGCCTGTTGTTCTGTAGTCACCATTTTTACTTACTTACTCTAATTTTACAGTTTTTTTGAAACAAGGAACAGGACTTTCATTTAATAAAATACTCACGAAAATCGGGGGAATATCGCTCTTTGCCTTCCGTTTTTTTCGACAGGTCGTCTCACCGCCATTTGAATTTAAGGAAGCCGTCAAGCAAACCTATGAAATTGGGGTTCGTTCATTTTCATTAGTGGCTGTTGTTGCCATAGTAATGGGAGCTGTTCTAACGATGCAAAGTCGTCCCACAATGATCAAGTTCGGCGCAGAAGCATTTGTTCCAGCTATGGTGGCCGTTAGTGTGCTTCGAGAACTTTGCCCTGTTATTATTTCTGTAATCGTTGCTGGTCGTGTTGCCGCTGGTATTGGCGCAGAGCTTGGCTCGATGCGTGTAACCGAACAGATCGACGCCATGGAAGTTGCTGCATTGAATCCGTTTAACTACCTTGTTGTCACACGAGTCATTGCTTGTATGATAGCCTTACCTCTATTGACGATCTACGGTGATGTTATAGCGATGATCGGCTCAGCCATCGTCCAACAAGTTGAGGCCGGAATGAGCTTCCGCTTGTTTTATAATACGGTCATGAACAGCATTAATTTTGTTGATTTCGTACCTGGGATGCTAAAAACAATCATTTTTGGATTTATCATTGGAGTAGTTGGATGTTACGAAGGTTTTAACTCTGATGGTGGGACAGAAGGCGTGGGAAGATCAGCGACCGATGCTGTTGTTATCAGCTCTTTACTGATTCTCATTATGGATATGTTAGTAGTAAAAGTCACTGTTCTTATATTTGATGTAGCATAAGTGGCTGAAAAAAAGACGCTCATATCGGTCGAGAACATATCAAAATCATTTGGTAAGTTGAATGTCTTAAACGATATTTCGCTTGAAATTCACGAAGGTGAAACATTAACAGTGCTTGGTAAAAGCGGCTCTGGAAAGTCGGTAATGCTAAAACTGATCGTTGGGTTGTTAGAGCCTGACAAAGGAATTATTAGTTTTGATGGTGTAGATCTATCCTTAATGTCAGTAAAAGATTTACATGCTATGCGTAAGCAAATCGGATTTCTTTTTCAAGGTGGTGCATTGTTCGATTCGATGAGTGTTGGCGAAAATCTTAATTTTGTATTGACGGCGCACACTGATATGTCGCTAGTTGATAGGGAAGCGCGTGTTGTGAAAGCACTAGATCTAGTGGGACTTAAAGAGAAACTTGATGAAATGCCCTCTTCGCTATCAGGTGGTCAGCGTAAAAGGGCTGGACTTGCTAGATCGATCGTTTTACAGCCAAAGCTTATCCTCTATGATGAACCAACTACAGGACTCGATCCGATTACTGCAGCATCAATTGCTGAACTAATTCTGAGCCTGCAAAACCAGCTTGGTGTCGCTTCGGTAGTTGTCACTCATGACCTACCAACAGCATATACGATCAGTGACAGAACCATCGTTCTCGATGGTGGGAAAAAGATTTATGATGGACCAGTTGAGGGACTTCGCACAGCAAATCAATCTCATCTAAATGAGTTCTTGGAAGCAGCGGAACTCGACCGTTCGCGAAGAGAAAAGATCATACACACAGTATTATAACAATATGAAAATCTCCAAAATACCGGTTACCCGGACAGGCCTATTTGTAATTTTGTCTTTTGTTCTACTGACGGTAATACTATTCGTTATTGGAGATAAACAGAAGCTCTTTAGCAGTACTATACAGTATCCAGTTAAATTTAAAGAAATAAGTGGGTTAAAGGAGGGAGCTCAGGTCCAAATATCCGGTATAAGTGTCGGAAGCGTATCGAAAATAAATCTCCCTGTTAAAGCGGGAGATTCGGTTTTACTCACAATTAACGTCATTAAAGATGCTGTTGGACTTATTCATACCGATACACGTGCCAAAGTGATGACTGAAGGCTTAGTTGGAAGTAAAGCAATTTCATTATCAGTTGGCGGTGTCGATACAAAGACTCTGGAACCAGGAAGCCTGATACTGGGTGTTAGCGGCTCTGAAATAATGAGCATCGTAGACTCGGCTACTTCTATGGTAGGTAGTTCAAAGCGCCTGCTTGACAATCTTGATACACTTATTGTTTCTATCAACTCGGGCAAAGGAACACTTGGAAGCCTCTTGACTAAAGAAGAACTGTATACCGAGTTAGTAAAAACCATTCAAAACACAAATGCACTAATGACATCATTGTCACATACTTCATTAACAGCTAATGGAGCGATAAAAGACATCGCTGATGAATCTAAGAAAAGTGTGGCGGCGCTCAATACCATCCTTGACAAGATCCATAATGGGAATGGGACACTTGCGAAAATTCTCAATGACAGTAGCATTTATGTTGACCTTGATAATAACTTGAAAGTACTTGGATCAACAATGATTCAATTGAACGATATGGTCAGTAAATTCTCGAAATCTGCGGGCAATGCAGAAGAACTGACAGAAGCTTTAAAGCACAATTTTCTAGTGAAAGGATATTTTGAAGACCGAGGCTATTGGAATGCTTCAAACTATGAGGCGACAATTCAAAGCAAGCTGGATTCGCTTAAAATGATCGAACGTAGAATAAACGATCGGCTACATAAATAATTGTGGATAGATTCATTATGTAAAGTGCTTAGTATAATTAATGATTGTTACTCTCCTATCTCGATTTCACATATTGTAGCATTCTTTTCAATTGAATTGCCAGCTTGAGCCGTCACTTTTTTGACGATCCCATTTGCGCCTGCAGCTATAGAATTTTCCATCTTCATTGCTTCTAAAATTAGGATTTGAGTATCTTTTGTTACGATCGATCCAACTGAAACAAAAACAGATTTCACCATCCCGGGCATCGGAGCTTTTACAACCTTTAATTTTGTACCTGCTCCGGATTGTCCTGTGACCCCTTTAATCTTTCCAAACCGCTCGCGAATGATTAGCTCACGTTCAGACTCGATCACAACCAGAATCCCAGACGATGTATTTCCATCGGAAAGACCCTGCCCGTCAAGAAACACCTCTAAAAGGCTTTCTCCTTGTCGAATCAAGATCAAACCATTTCCGTCTTTACTGACGAGAGTTGGCTTAGTATGGGTCGAAACCGTAGTATCGTTGATCTTACCGTTTATCATTAAAAGAAGATATGTGTTTGAACTAAAAAAGTCGTTTGCTTTATATTGTCACGAATCGTTGGGTCTGAAATATTCGGTGCAGTCACGTTTGCAAGTCTGAACTCAGGACGTATCTCAACAAATCGTAAAGGAAACCATTGGGCTCCAATCATAATTCTATTCTTTACTTCAGTGCCAAAGAGTATTGTGTTTGACTCGTCACTATATTGCTTAAATGTTTCAAACCGTGTCATGCCGAACAATCCAGTCATTATCTTCACTGAGCCTTCAAATGTAATCGCTTTTACAAATGGTATAGACGAGCCACCGCTCAGAGATATGTTTTTTCCATCATCATATTCAGCTAATACCGAAACAGGGCCAACAGAAACTCCACCATGAATTGCAAACAAAGATAATGGTACTGAAGCACCTGTGTTGTCGGTCCGTGGATGTGTATAGAGCGAACCACCAATCTCTCCCGATAAAACATCTTGGACCAATTCGCCAGCGACGTTAAGTCTTGCTGAGATTGCAAGATTGGGATTCTTTCCTATAAAATTAGAAAAATAATTACTCTCATTGCCATTATAAACACCAATTTGAATTCCAATATGGTCAAAGAAGAACGCGCCTAACTCACCACCTTCATCGCGATAGCCATAGCCCCAAAATAAGCCTGAACCTCCGAAACGAGATACATCCGAATTCCCTCCTCGTGCATAAATGGTATGATCATCAAATCGAATACCATAGGCGGGAAGAAACGCTCCTACTTTGATATAAGCGTCGTTGATGATATCACCTGCTTGAAATAACTCACCAGAGCTGTGCACAAAGTGAAGCATGGCATACCCTTCGGCGGGTGCGGAAAGTGGATCATAACGTAAATACCCAAATAGCGTGTTAGTTGCCTTGATACCAAGCTCAACTGCATAGCTCATTGCATGAAAACTGTTTATACAAGTGGTCGTGTCTTTTATTCGTACTCCAAAGTCATTATATAGTGGATATCGTTGAGCAAAATAAAGATATTGACTACGGAAATCTGCCCCGAGTGTGATGCCATCTGAAATAGCACCTGTAAATGAATCGCCACGTTTCCACATGGGCAAAGTATTGATCGAAAATGACTCTCCTCCTTTTGTCCGAAGCCCACCACCTATTGGGTTTTGGTGGCAGCCACCACATGTGACATCACCTTTCTTTAAAGCAAAGCGTGGAAGTGCAAATACTTCTGCCGCTGATATCATCGCAAGGACAAGGAGAAGGGGCAAAACCTTTTTCATTGAATAATGTGTAATGAATTAGCCTATTCAAATATACGAATGATCAGCATCCAAAAATAGTTTTAACTGAAACTGATCAACGCTTGAGTGCTCTGACTCGCTCAATATCAATTCCCATTTGCGACTGTAATGCTTCGAGAGTTGGGAATGCTATCTGTTCTCTAAGATAATGACTCAATTGAACTCGAAGTTCTTTACCATAGAGATCGCCGGTATAATCAAGAAGCAAAACCTCGACAACACGTTCTTTGCTATCGGTGATAGTGGGTCTTGTTCCAATGCTGATCGCACCGATATAAACTTCTTTGCCAACCAGTACTTTTCCCGCGTAAACACCATTACACGGAATCAATTTGTTGCTTGGAGGTCGAATATTTGCTGTTGGGTATCCGAGCACCCTGCCCAGTTTATCTCCTTCTACTACTATCCCTGAAACTTCATATTTTCTTCCTAAATATTCAGCAACTTGGTGGACTTTCCCTTGCTCGAGTAAATGACGAATTTTCGTCGAGCTAATATGTACACCATCAATGAGATATGGTGGTGTTTCGATGAGATCGACTCCGGAAGTTCGCGCAAGCAATTCGAGATGTGCAATGTCGCCCTCCCGATTCTTGCCGAACGCATGATTATCGCCAACTACCATCGCAACAATGCCGATCTTTTTCACCAAAGTATTTGTGAAAAAATCAGAATAAGGTGTTTGAGAAAACTCGAAAGAAAATTTGATAATTATCGTTTCGTCAATGCCGATCTCAGCAAGAAGTCGCAATCGCTCATCGATAGTGGTGAGCAATTCAATCGAAGAATTATTTCTCTTCAGTATTTCTTGTGGGTGAGGATCAAATGTTAAGACGACACTTCGATTATAGCCTCGATCATTCTTTTCACGAATGAGGGTATCTAAGATTGCACGATGTCCTAGATGAATGCCATCATAGCTACCAAGAGTGGCTATAGTATTTGTGACAAGTTCAGCATTCTCAATTCCCCGAGTTATTTTCATCTTGAACAGGCTGATGCGTTCTGATCAATTGTTGTAAATACGACTGTGGTACAGCATCGGCAATAGAGAACTCGCCGATCTTTGTACGACGAAGAGCAGTCAATATTGCGCCAGTCGAAAGTTTTTCCCCAATATCACTGACCAAACTTCTAATGTAAGTTCCTTTTGAGCAACGAACAGTAAAACTAACATACGGCAGTTCAATGGATATGTCTGTGATGGAGTAGATCTCGATCTCTTTAGGTTCGACAGTTACTTCTTTACCGCGATGCGCTTTCTTATAGATCGGCTTCCCTCCTTGTTTGATAGCACTATAGATCGGAGGAGTTTGAAGTTGCTTCCCAATAAATTTGCTTATAGTATCTATGATAGTTGATTCTTGAATGCCTTCAAGATCATGGACGATCGTAATTGGTCGTTCAAGATCAAAACTCGGCGAGGTAATTCCCAATCGCAAACGGACTTCATATTCCTTCGGTGCACCGAGAAATGCAGTTAACGAGCGGGTTGCACGTCTTGAACCCAGTATCATCAGTCCAGTTGCAAGCGGATCGAGTGTCCCGGCGTGACCAACTTTCACTTTTTTAATGCCGCCGATCTGTCCTAATAATTTACGTAAAATATAGACGACGGCAAAAGAGGTTATGCCATACTCTTTATCAATTAAGAGCATCCCACCTGTTTCGTCGAGGAGTTGATCAAAGACGACTTGTTCGTTCGTCAGAAGATCGTTGTTGGTAAATATCTGAACCGACTCAGTTTGTATCACGCTGTTCTTGCTCTCGACGATGAATTTCTTTGAATAAATATTCCATTTTCTGGACTTCTTCCTGAGTATCGTCAAGATAGAATAACAACTCGGGCACATGACGGATACGTATCGAATGCGCTAGCGAACTTCTAATATGTGGTGTTTCAGCTTTGATACGCTTGAGAATATCTTCGGGCATATCTTTTCTTGGAATCATAGAAAGATATACTTTACAATGACGCAAGTCTCCTGACAAACGCACGACGGTGATTGTCACTAGCGCATCATAGAGGTGCGAATATTCATTTTGCAAGATCTCAGAAAGTGACTTCTTGATCTCGCCAGCAACACGTTCGGTGCGAATAGACATACTTTTAGTAAAGTCCTGTGTTGTTTAACGAACCGGCGTTGCTGTTTCGAGTTTACGTTTGACTTCGACGATCTTGAATGACTCAATCGTATCGCCGACTTTAATGTCATTGAAGTTCTCTAAGCCAATACCGCACTCGTATCCAGTCTCGACTTCTCGAACGTCTTCTTTGAAACGCTTCAGCGATGACAAGGAACCTGCAAAGACTTCTATACCGTCTCTAATAACACGAATCTTCGCATTACGAATAAGTTTGCCATCGACAACATAACATCCCGCGACTGTTCCGATCTTCGGCACTTTGAATACTTCGCGAACCGTTGCAGTACCGACGATCTCTTCTTTTTGATCGGGTGAAAGTAAGCCTTCGAGAGCTTGACGAATCTCGTTAATACAGTCATAGATGACACTGTATAAACGGATGTCAACATGTTCTGAAGCTGCAAGTTTACGAGCATCCAAATTTGGGCGAACATGGAATCCGATAATGATCGCGTTACTTGCGGCAGCAAGATTAACGTCATTTTCTGAAATAGCACCAACAGCTCGCTGTACGATCTCAACCTTTACTTCAGGCGTTGAAAGTCTGAGCAATGAATCACCAAGTGCTTCAACCGAACCATCCACGTCACCTTTGAGGATGACGCGAAGGTTTTGTACTTTTCCTTCTTTGATCTGTTCGCTAATATCATCAAGACTGATGACTCCACGAATCTGCTTGAAGTTCTGCTCACGCTTGAGCTGCATACGTGTCGTCGAAATATCTTTCGCGATGGTATCAGACTCGAGAACAATAAATTGATCGCCTGCTTGAGGTATGCCGTCGAAGCCGAGTAACTGTACTGGACGAGACGGAGGTGCAACCTCTACACGGTTACCACGTTCATCGAACATTGCCCTAACACGACCGGAATAAACACCGGCTATGAATGGATCGCCAAGACGAAGTGTACCTTTTTGAACAAGAACTGTTGCCTGAATACCCCGACCTTTATCAACTTCAGCTTCGATAATGACACCACGAGCTTCGCGATCAGGATTTGCCTTGAGATCAAGAATATCTGCTTCGAGCAAAACACGCTCTAGCAATTTTTCAACATTCAAGCCTGTCTTTGCCGAAACCTCTACACTGCCGAACTTACCACCCCACTCTTCAACAAGAACATTTTTATCGGCAAGCTGTTGACGAATACGGTCTGCGTTTGATTCCGGGCGATCAATTTTATTGAATGCAATTACGATCGGGACACCGGCTGCCTGTGCATGAGAAAGTGCTTCCCAAGTTTGTGGCATCACATTATCATCGGCGGCAATAACGAGGATAACAATATCCGTTGATTGTGCGCCACGAGCACGCATAGCTGTAAAGGCTTCGTGACCAGGTGTATCAAGAAAAGTAATTTGACGACCGCTTTCGAGGGTTACTTCATAAGCACCGATATGCTGAGTAATACCTCCCGATTCACCTGCTACTACTTTTGATTTACGGATATAATCGAGTAACGATGTCTTACCATGATCGACGTGACCCATGATCGTAACAACCGGCGGTCTCGTCTTGAGTGTTTCCGGATCGTCAGGGGTATCATCGAGCGTAACAACCGTGTACTCTTCTTGGAATTCGACAGTATAGCCAAACTCATCAGCAACAAGTTGGATTGTATCTTTGTCAAGACGTTGGTTAATAGATACCATCAATCCGAGAGCAATACACTTTCCGATGATCTGCCCAACATCGACGCGCATCAAATTAGCAAGTTCATTCGCCGTTACAAATTCGGTCGGACGAATAATCGTGCTCTCTGCTTCAAATATCTCCTGTGTTTTGCGCTCTTCGGTCTCGGCGCGATCACGACGGCGCGATTTGCGCGCTTTGGCCCGACCGGCATTAGTGCGGGTTTCGTCAAGACCCGAAAGCGTACGACGAACTGCATCCTGAACGTCTTTAGTATCAACGTTCGGACCTCTTGCTTTTTTCTTTTTGTCGGCTTCTTCTTCAAAGCCTGTTTTTGTTTTGCGAGTTTCGTTTGGTTTGAAGCGAGCTTTCTTGTCGGCTAATTTGTCACCGACTTTCCGGATCTGAAGTGGCTTGGAAGCTTCTTTCTTCTTTGGTTTTAATGCCTCGAGATCAATTTTACCTTTGATCTTCAGTCCAGGCATTGGAGGTGGTAGTTCGCCAGGTGCCGATGACGAAGTGATGAGAACAGTTGTTGTTTTCTTTTTACGGCGCTTACGTTTATGCTCATCATCGCCATGCTCGCCTTCTTCATCTGCTTGTTCGCCTGCGACTTGGGGTGCTGGCTCTTCTGAAGCAACAACCGTTTCGGCTATAGGTTCTTCAGAAATAACAACAGGGGTTTCTTCAACTGGGTGATGCTGCTCTACAACAATCTCAGGTACTTCAATGATAGCAGGAGTTTCAATCTCGACCACCGGAGGTTCCGGCTCTTGGACGACTTCTTTTTCCGGAGGATGTTCTGCCGTTGTTTTGGCAGCAATATCTTCGCCTTTGCTTTTGGCGCGTTTTTCCTTGAATGCGGCTACCTTTTTCTGGCGTTTTTCTGCTACGTCTTTTTCTTTGCCAAACTGCTTCATCGTAGCTTCAAGTGCATCATCGTCAATCTTAGACATGATGGACTTAATGCCCGAAAACCCTTTGCTTTGCAGAAACTCTATTAGTGAATCATGACTAATATTGAGTTCTGTCGCAAGGGTGCGTACAGTTTGTTTCTTCGCTTTTTCTGTCGTATCAGACACCATACAGTGACACAGTTCCGCTTTAATGAGTACTTAAACAATTTTGCCAACGTTGCCATAACGTTATTCGGCTGTTTCATCTTTTGAGTCAGGGCGTTGGGTCGTCAGTTTGAAGCCCGCTTTCTCTGCCATAGTTTCTAATTCTTGGTCTGCCTGCTGAAGCTCCGTATTGAGCATCGCACGCACTTGTGCAATTTTTTCTTCGGTCATACCTGGTACGCGAAGCAGTGTTTCTTCGGGCGTATTAAGGAATTCACGTGCTGTATCGATACGGGTTTTGATAAGCTCGGTATAAATATCAAGCCCCAGTTCATCACGGAATTCGATCAACTCTATATCTTCTTCGTCGCGAGCTTCTTTGACGAGATTGATCTGGTAGCCAGTCAGCTTCGAAGCTAAACGAACATTCTGCCCCTGCTTACCGATAGCAAGTGAAACTTGATCATCAGAAACAAGCACCGTTGCTGTATGATGCGTTTCATCAAGACTCACATTGATCAACTTTGCCGGCGAAAGTGCACGCCCTAAAAATGTGGTTGGGTCTTCGGCCCATGGTATAACGTCGATGCTTTCATTTGCAAGTTCGCGGACGATCGAGTGGATACGAACGCCCTTCATACCAACGCATGCACCTACCGGATCGATACGATCATCATTAGATTCTACTGCTACCTTAGCACGTTCACCCGGTTCACGAGCAATCGCTTTAATCGTAATAAATCCATCAAAAATTTCAGGAATTTCAAGCTCCATCAACTTCGCTAAGAAGCGTGGGTCGGTCCTTGAAAGAATAACGACAGGGGTTGAGTTGGTCGAAGTTCTGCGAACTTCCTTTACTATCGCTCTGATCGTATCACCCTTGCGCCAGCGTTCACGAGGAATCTGCTCGTTTGCCGGGAGCAACAACTCGCGTCGTTCGTGGATCACGAATAGATCGCCACGACGCTGCTGATATACTTCGCCTATGATAATATCACCAACGAGAGTTGAATACTCGTTGAAAAGATTGTCTTTCTCGATCTCGCGGATCTTCTGATTTAGATTTTGCTTCGCAGCAATAATCAAGCGCCGCCCGAAATCTTTCGCGGTGCGGATGATCTCGACGTACTCGTCGCCTGCTTCGAGATCTTCACCCGATTTGGTACGTGCATCGGTGACCGAGATCTGTGTTGCGGGGTCTTCGACCACATCAACGACTGACTTCTCGAGATAAATTTCGATGTCGCCCTTATCCATATTCATCACAATATCGAACTTGGACTCCAAGCCGAATTTCTTTTTGACCATCATCGAGAATGTTTCCTCGATGACAGACATTAAGATGTCGCGATCAATACCTTTATCGCGGACCATCTCCGCGAATGCTTCTACGATTTGTGGGTTCATAAAACCTAAAAAACAAAAAACAGACTTTGGTTGCCCAAAGTCTGATACACTAAAAAACTACAAATTTTGAGAATAACCCTAACAGCGAAGGGGTTGCTAAAATTCACACTAATTCGCTATATCTATCGTATTACGGCGACTTGCTTTAAGAGTGAAATACGATCGCGCTCGATCTTCATTTCTTCTCCCAACTTAGGTTTAGTACCTTTGGCGGAGGCCAATTCTTGTTGAATAGTAACGGTAGTTTCATTAAATCCCGTTAAGATGCCCTTTTTTGGCAGATCAACTTCCTCTTTTTTGTATGAAAGCACTACAAGTTTCGAGATTGTACGCTGAAATTGGTAGTCGTGAATGATCGGCTCATCAACTCCCGGAGATAACACATCAAGACGATAATTAAGATTTTTATATTCTGAACCTTCGATATATTCGAGCAATGACCTACTAATATGTTCGCAATCTTCAATTAATACGGGCTTGCTTCCATCAAGTGAAATTTCGATCACGGGTCGTGAAGAAGTGCCGCGCACGATACAATGCAAAATATGCAACCCACGATGCTTTGCAAGCGGAGCGACAAATGCTTCAACGATCTCTTTGGTAATTCCACTCATAATAATTGTCTTCAAAAATAATTTACTTATCAGAAAATCTGATCAGTCGAAACTCAACTCTTCGATTTTTGCGTCTGCCTTCTTCGCTAGTATTGTCTGCCACAGGCGATGCCGCTCCGAAGCCCTGCGCTTGCAATCTCTCTGAAGCAATTCCTTTCGAGACAAGATAATTCACAACCGACTGTGCTCTATCATGTGAAAGAACTTTATTAAGCTCGGCAGAGCCGATGCTATCAGTATAACCTTCGATCCGAACGATCCAATGTTCGTTCGAGTGCAACAACTCGGCAAGTTTATCAAGTGAGAAAAATGATTCACTCTTAAGCGTCGCTTTATTAAAATCAAAATATATATCTTCTATTGTCGCCACACTTCCGATAGCTACACTATCAAGTATAACAGAAATTGTAGTGTCGGCGAATTGCTGAGTCTCAGTCAGGTCGATCTCCGAACTGAACGGCAAATATCCCGGTGCAGACACCGATAACCGGTAACGCTTCCCTATTGGAAGCACCAACGAAAAATCTCCCAAGCCTTCGGACGATTCTGAATTACAAATATTGATATTATCTTGAATATCGGTGATCGCCACTGACCCATGAATCATTACGCCTTGCCTATTCATTACTTCGCCTTGCAAAAGCATAACAGGATCGGGTTGCTCGTCAGGCATTAAAAGTATCTTATAAAGATCGAGATGATTGTTCCCGCTCGATGACGAAAAGAACGCAACATCCCCTGAAGCGGGTACGCTGTAATAGGCATCCATTCCCTCGGTATTAATGTCTTTACCGAGATTCTTGGGTGCACTCCAGTTGACCCACGAGTCATCCAACCGTTTTGTCATAAAGACATCAGCGTCACCTAAGCCCCCCCTGCCTCGACTTGAAAAATAGAGCGTCTTGCTGTCAGCAGCGAGAAACGGGGCAATCTCATCTGAACTGGTATTAAGGACCAAGCCCAA
>JBBRNY010000009.1:0-44044 GCA_038229915.1 Kapaibacterium sp. (SeqCode)
CCAGAAGAGACAAAAGAGAAATGGCAGGTATTTGAGCTCTATGTAAATTTTGCACTTCGGCAAACCTCTCAGGCTGGCGCTTCGAAAGAACGGCAAAAGGTCGATCTTCAAAAATATTTGAAGAATGTCCCAACCTTTAAGAAAGACAAACGCGGTTACAACATCGCCATCTTGATCTTGCAAGTAGTGCTGCTGTTGGAGCAAAATGATTTTAGCGCAATTATTGGGCGTATGGATGCTCTGAGAACCTATCGAAATAGATACTTACAGGTTGGTACCAATCGCAGAAGCGCACTGTTTTTTAAAATGCTGCAGATCATGGAAGCAAATTCGTTTGACCCAAAAACAACCTACCAAAAAGGAAAAAAGTATTTTGATCGTTTGAGTATTAGTACCGCAGATGTCTCGGAGGTTCAGGACGGCCTTCAGATATTACCATTCGATTGGTTATGGGAAACAATTATCTCAATGTTGGAGAAGAAACAACAAGCCGGTATCATCCCAAAAATGTAGCCCAACTTACATAATTGTAAGAGTATCGACTACAACAATATTACCGGTCCAGGTTACCTTGACTTTTGTACCGTTAGGGAGAGTGATGATGGTCACAGTATTTGGAAAAATTTGCTGACCATACATTGACATTGAGGTCACATCAGACTCTACGGTGAAAATTACTTGTGAATTAGCGTTAACAGAAAGATCTTGGCGTGTCCCAGACATTCCTATGCCAATAGAATCAATTACTGCTGGGCAATTATTATCTATTTCGAAGACCATACCGTCTGTCATCAAATGCGGATTTGTAGCGAGTGTCTGCGTAGGCTCGGTCATTGAGCCGGTCGACGAGTCTTTACACGAAAACAGCCCTAACGAAAGGATCAGTATAGCGCTAAGTAATAGATATGCTAATATGTTTGTATCTTTTCTCATTATAATAGATGAAATTTCCTTGTGCGAAACTGAACACAAAGTAAATTTGAGCTACAAATATAACACAATTATATCGTAAAAGTACGGATAAAAGTGGGAAAACACAGTTTTTTTGTGTAGGAAACTTAGCTTGCGGAAGAGGAGGGATTCGAACCCTCGGTACGGTTTCCCGCACACACGCTTTCCAAGCGAGCCGGATAAACCACTCTCGCACCCTTCCAAACTCAGAAATTGAAGCTCGCTCAAAAGCAAATCCCCAGCGATACAGTTCCCAATGCGAACGGAAGTCAGCCCGATGTTAATAATAATTTCATCCCACATCAACAAATAAATTTTGCTCACGACAAAGAAGAAAGAAATATTTTTAAATGTTTTTCAATAAACTCACGAGTGCACTGAAACTTTTTATCGATAAAAGCGTCTTTTATACTCACGAAATGTTACAGACTATTAGAAATAGTGTTCCTTTTGGGGGTAAACCACAGCGCCGTAGCCGTGCGGTGAAGGTTTTCTCGCAAGCTCTACTTGCTCTATATCTTTTTGTATTTATCAGTGATGCTGTCAATCTTGACGTTATCATTGCTTCGTTCTCCGGCACTATTAATTTTGTTGATGATGTAGCGATCAGCAATTCTGTACTTGATACCGGTTCTCTCCAGCACCATTCCCTTTTTGACCAAAACGTTACTATCTCTGCGCATCAGCGATACGAACCCAAAGCTTCTCTCGCCATTGGCAATGATCTTTCGTTACGGAATGCAGTCTATGAAGATGAAGATAGCCCGGGTATAGAAGATGCACAGACATCTCGTACCTTAGGTGAACATATTCTTCTTCCACGACCGATATCCGAGCGAGCTCCCCTTACGAGAACAATTTCGATCGACAGAGTCATCTCCTTCCAGCAGATCCTGATCTAATCCTATTCGTTTATTCCATCACCAACCAACAGATGCCTCGTGCAATTGTTGGCTGTAGTGCTTGATCATTTAATTTTCAAGCAATCGTTTAGATACGCTCCCATTTCATAACGATAACGTGATGATACAACTTATAAGATTACGATCAATAATTGTGCGTAAGCTCGTTCCGTTCGTCGGTACCTTTCTGATGCTAAAGGGTACGATGGATGCTCAGACGCCGGCGGCGGAACAGCTTACCATTTTTCAGGCAGTTCAAGAAGCAGTTCATAATAACACCTCGTTGCGCACTCTCAAGTATGAGGGCGCCGCAGCGGATGGTGATATTGTCACGGCCGGATTACGTCCGAATCCGAGCCTTAACATCAACGGCGACATTTTACCCAGCAACGGATATGGTCCTGCTGACAAGAGCTACGGCGTATCGCTCGCAATGCCGTTCGAGTTTGGCTCGAAGAGGCAATACCGAGTTGATGCGGCGACCGTTCAAAAAGATGTCACTGACCTAAAATATAATGATGCTGTCCGGCAAACGATCTACGCAGTTAAAAATGCCTATATCGATCTTGCCGATGCTTACATCAAATCGAACGTCTCTTCGGAGAATCTTCGATTGCTTGATTCATTGGTCGAGCTCAATCGGATTCGAGTAGCAGGTAAAGATATTGCCGCTGTAGATCTGGCTCGGAGTGAAGTCGAACGCGAAAAGTTTTCGCTTGATGTGCTTGCTGCTGAGCAGTCATACAAAACTGCTTCGACTTCTCTTCTTGCCCTCTTAGGAAGAAGAGCTTCGTTTGCAGCAAACCAATTGCTTCCTGACACGACCTCACTTTTGAAGGTATCAGCGTTACTTGATAAACCGATACCCTCACTTGATAGTCTTGTCGAGATTGCCGAACAGATTCGAACTGACATTCAAGTACTCAAACGCTCGGAAGATGCAGCTTCGGCGCAAGTAGCACTTGCCAATTCGCTAACCGCCCTCGACCTGACGGTTTCGCTCGATGTACTGCGTCAACAATCGATTACCTTCTATGGCGCAAGCGTAAATTTCCCGTTGCCGCTCTTCGATCGTCATCAAGGTGATATTGCAAAAGCCGAAGCATACCGATCGGAAGCTCTGGCGCAAACTACTTCGGCAAACATTCAACTTCGTGCTGATCTACAATCGGCTGTGACGGATGTACTTACCAAACGCGAATCACTCAAGCGATTGGTGAATAACATCTTATTAAAATCTCGCCAGGTTCGCGAATCCGTTGAGTATTCATATCGTCACGGTGGCACCTCGCTGATCGATTATCTCGACGTCGCTCGAACCGAAAACGAGCTCCGCCAACTCTACGTCGATGCGCTCGGCGCATACGCAAAAAGCCTCATAACACTCGACTACATTACCGGAAAGGACATATTTTATGTTTTATAATATCAAACTTTTACTGTTTATCTCGACCGTTTCTTTTTTTGTTGCTTGTTCTTCGACCGATGCACCGAAGTCGGTTGCAGCCTCTGATACGGCCACGCTCAAAAAAGAACAAGCCCCGATCATCAATTCAAATGGCACGCTCATTCGATTTAGCGAGAAAGATTCTTCGCAGAGTATTCTCGAAATTGACAGTGCACAGATGAAAGATATATCGGTCACGACAACATCACCCGCACGTATTGTTTTTAGCACGACCAATATCGAAGGCGGCTCATTCGTGATACCGGTATTTGAGAGTAATGATCTTACTCAGCTTTATACTGATTATACCAAATCGCTCAATGATGAGTCGCGCTCGAAACGCGAGATCGAACGTTTGACAGATCTCTACTCGCACAATGCTATTGCCGGCAAAGAAGTAATTCAAGCTGAGGGGGATCTTCGTACGATACAAGTCGCTATTACGGGCTATCAATCTCGTTTGCTTCAGAGCGGTCTCGAACCGAGTGACTTGCATAATCTACGTTCAAATTCTTCACTAATGATAGCCAACGTACCCGAGTCCGGTATTTGGACTGTGCAAAAAGGTGAGGACGCACAAATAGAATTCGATGCCTATAAAGGCGAAACACTTCATGGCAAAGTTATTGACATCGGCAAAACACTTGACCCGGCAACTCGCACATTTAATGTTCGAGTGAATATCTCTGATACTAAACATATTCTCCGTCCGGGGATGTTTGCAAAAGTCTCCTTCGGAAAAGATGTTGCAACGAAGTTTGTGATTCCTGCTTCGTCGGTGATCTCCGTTCAAGGCAAGTCCTATATATTCGTGCAACGAGCACCACGAACCTACGAACGACGCGAAGTAAATCTTGGTAGCCAAAGCGGCGATTGGTTTATCGTCCTTTCAGGAATAGAACGAGGCGAGAAAGTGGTCGGTAGAGGCTCTCTCTTGCTCAAAGGCTTGAGTTTCGGTTCATAATTCATTTCTAAAAAACAAAATTATGATTCGCAAACTCGTTCATTTTGCTATGCGCCAGCGCGTGCTTACACTGCTGCTCGGCTTGCTAATAATTGTTGGTGGTATTGCTTCGTATCTGACACTGAAGATCGAGGCATACCCGGATGTTGCAGATACCGAGGTGGATGTGATCACCAAGTACTCGGGTAAGGCTGCGGCAGAGGTCGAAGAACAGGTGACGATTCCAATTGAACGCGCCCTCAACGCCGTGCCACGGGTCGTGAACAGGCGCTCCCGCACAATCTTCGGCCTCTCAATTGTTCGACTCACATTTGATGAAGGTACCGATGATTATTTTGCACGTCAGCAAGTCGTCGAAAAACTTCGTGACGCAGAAATACCAGATGGTTTAAGCCCTGAACTTGCACCGCTCTCGACACCCGTCGGTGAAGTGTATCGGTATGCTATCGAAGGCGGTCCGCAATTTTCGGCGATGGACCTGAGGACTATTCAAGATTGGATAGTCGTGCCAAAACTCTTGCAAGCAAAAGGCATTGCTGATATTACAAACTTCGGAGGTCTTGTCAAGCAGTATAGTGTTATTATTGATCCTATCAAACTCCGCAAGTATGGATTGACAGCAACAACAGTACAAAATGCTATTCAGGCAAACAACTCGAACGCCGGCGGCAATATCATTCAACGAGGCAATCAAGGTCTCGCGATTCGAGGTATCGGTCGCATACAATCGCAAGAAGACATTTCATCTATTGTTCTGCTAAACAATTCTTCGACGGGTACACCTGTCTATATCAAAGATATTGGCACGATCGAGATCACGGCACTTCCACCAAGCGGAGTGCTGGGTTATAGTGACAACACGCATAAAGTCGATGTGGATAATGGTGTGCAAGGCATTGTGTTGATGCGTCGCGGCGAGAACCCGTCGGAAGTATTAGAAAGCCTGAAAGAAAAACTCGAAGAAGTAAAAACGGCATTACCCGAAGGTGTTCATATTACCGAGCTATATGATCGGGGCGATCTCGTTGATAACACACTCCATACGGTCAGTCATACTCTTATTGAAGGCGTGACCATCGTCTTGATAGTACTGCTATTCTTTTTGGGAAATGCACGTGCGGCTCTCATCGCGGCAATTACGATTCCCCTATCGTTACTTTGGGCGTTCATCGTGATGAAGATCACGGGCATCCCTGCAAATCTTCTTTCACTCGGAGCGATCGATTTTGGTATTATTGTTGATGGCTCGGTTATTATGGTCGAAGCAATAATGCGAAGGGTGGTGCATTCATCCGAGCAAGAAAAAGTAGAAAAAGGTACGTTGCGGCTTATCATCGAAGCAACGCAAGATGTAGATAAGCAAATATTTTTCTCAGTGATCATTATTATTCTTGCTTATCTGCCGCTGTTTACGCTCAAGCGCGTCGAAGGAAAATTATTTTCTCCGATGGCCTATACGCTCAGCTTTGCAATTGCGGGTTCATTACTACTTGCATTAACAGTCGTGCCGGTACTCGCAACATATTTTTTCAGATCAGGAAAAGTAACGGAGTGGCGCAATCCGATCTTTGATTGGCTACAGCGTACCTACAAAAAACTCACAGTTGTCTTGATCGACAATCGAGTAATCGTTGTCGGAGCGACTATTGCGATCGTTGCGATAGCTACATTTCTCGGCACAAGGCTCGGTACCGAATTTTTGCCTGAGCTTGACGAAGGTGCAATAGTTATTCGAACGGTATTACCTGCCGGTATTTCACTGCAAGCCGCATCCGAATATCCACCGATCATTAGGCGTGTGGTTAGCCCCTACCCAGAAGTTCGTGCAGTTATTACACAACTTGGGAGAAACGATGATGGCACCGACCCATACGGACCAAATCGCATTGAGACTCACGTCGAACTGACGAAGTATGATACTTGGCCTGACGGCATGGACAAACATAAACTGCTCGATGAGATCAAGAAAAAACTCGAAGCGAATATACCCGGCGCAGGATTTAGTTTTTCTCAGCCGATCCTTGATAATGTAACCGAAGCAGTGACCGGCTCATCGGCTGATCTTGCAGTACTTGTGAATGGCAATGATCTGACCAAACTTCGTTCGTATGCCGATACGGTTCTTGGTGTGATCAAAAATATACAGGGCGCAACTGATTGTGGCATCGAACAAGAAGGTGACCAAGCACAGCTCTTTATCAAAATCGACCGACAAGCCGCCGCACGTTTCGGAATAAATGTGCGTGATGTCGAAGATATGATCGAACTTGCCGTCGCGGGAAAACAAGTCTCGGTGCTTTATGAAGGCGAACGACGATTTGATATTGTCGTGCGCTATCAAGCAAAAGATAGATCGAGCGTTGATGATGTCACACGACTGGAAGTAACTTCGGCAAGCGGACAACACATCCCCCTTTCCGAGGTCGCAAAGATCACGATCGAAGACGGCTCGACGATCATCGCTCGTGAAGACGGACATCGACAAATGGGTGTCAGGACAAACGTCCGAGGCCGCGATCAAGGGAGTTTTGTTGCTGAAGCACAACAGAAAGTCGCGCAAGTGTTACATTTGCCCAAAGGCTACTCGATGGATTGGGGCGGACAATTTGAAAACCTGACTCGCGCAAAAAAACATTTAACGGTCATCTTGCCTATCACGCTCTTCCTCATTTTTGCTTTGCTGTTTATGAGTTTCAAGTCGGCGAAGTATTCGCTGATCGTACTCGTGAATGTTCCGCTTGCGCTTGTCGGCGGTGTGATCGCACTGATGATTCGCGGAATGAATTTTTCTGTGTCGAGCGGAGTAGGATTTATTTCGCTCTTTGGTGTGGCAGTGATGTCAGGCGTATTGCTTATCAGCAGGTTTAACGATCTGCGCTTTGATAAAAAAATGAGTCTGCGCGATGCCGTCATTACCGGTTCGGAACAAGAACTACGACCGATATTGATGATGATGCTCGTCGCATTGCTCGGGCTCATTCCTGCCTCGGTTGCAACTGGTATCGGCTCGGATGTTCAGCGTCCTCTTGCGACAGTGATCGTTGGTGGCTTAGCGAGCGCGCTTGTCTTAACGTTGCTTGTGTTGCCTGCGCTGTATTACCTCATCGAATCGCGATCAAGATCGAACGAGCTTGCTGAGGCATTGGAGTTGGAAGAAATTGAATCGAAACGGCACGAACAAGAATTAAAAGATGAGCACGAAAAGCAACTTCATCGGGGATCAGGAGTTGTTCGGCGTGAGCTTCTTTTTAAAACAAGACAGGGCGGATAGAAATTATCCGCCCTGCTCTATATATAGAAGGTCGTACGAAATGCCTTACGCTGGTATCGCTATTCCGCGATGCTTGGCGCACCAGTCGCGGATGTATTCTGCGATAGCATACATCGGCGCACCGGGGGTAAAGAGCATTCCGACACCAAGTTTGCCGAGTGCTTCGACATCGTCGTTCGACATAATGCCGCCGCCGGTCAGGAGCACATCGCCGATTCCCTTGTCTTTCATTATATTGAGGATTTTCGGGAAGAGTGTCATGTGGGCACCCGAAAGCATCGAGATGCCGATAACATCAACGTCTTCTTGCAATGCCGCTTCGACGATCATATCCGGAGTTTGACGCAACCCAGTATAGATCACCTCCATACCAGCATCACGAAGCGCCGCCGCGATGACTTTCGCACCGCGATCATGCCCGTCCAAACCAGCCTTTGCGATTAAAACTCTGATCTTTCTGTCCATAAGTTATTCCCTAACAGCAAAAATACGTTGCTAAATCCACATTTCTTTGAAGATGCCTATTCCATATATTGATCTGTTTATCGTTGAAGTACAATTTTTACCAGATATGTAGAATTTTCTGTTCGAATTTTTAAGAAATAGAAGCCTGAAGGAATCTGTTCGGGCACAGTCCATTCTATTATTCCTTGAGAAAAGTAAAAATCATTAGACAATTCAGAAATATTTCTGCCATTAACATCACAAAGTACTAAGGAAAGTACATGCGAAGATTCAGATGGCATTCGTACCTTGACAATCCCTGTCGATGGAGTTGGAAATGCAATTAGGAAAATATTTGGGATCTTTTTTTCAAATGGTACGGAAAGTTTTAAAGAACGTCTGTATAAGTAAGAAGTATAACGATCGGGATTATTTCCCGGAAGTGCGGTATCAGTTAGAAATTTTGTCACCGCCCATAATGATGGTGTTTTTTCGTCAAGATAGGTCAATTCAACCCATTCAAAAGGTTGGCTTTCCCAAATAGTATTCCACGTTTTCCAATCATCTTCGGTTTGATGTACCCAACAATGTGCGTATTTATATTTATTGGAAGTTGTATCCCAGATGATCTCGCGTTCCGCGATTGTTGCCGTTAATGGACTACTGTAAAAAACGTGGTAATTGGAAGGCATATATATACTATTCCCAGGGAATTGCTCAATACCGTCATTGAGCCATCGCTGATACCCGTTTTTCTTTTCGACAAGTGGTAGAGATGGGTGAAAGGCGAGAAGCCAGTTATATTTCAAAAGGACATCGTCATCTTCATTTCCTATTTCTGGCCCATATAATGCAACGTTTGAGTATCCCCACCACCTTCTCACTTCACCTGGTGCGCCAATTCCATAGTGTGTTCCCCATTGTTTTACACCGTGAAATGTCTGCCCGTTATCCGTCGTTCGTACAACAAAAGAAGTGTCTTGAAAGCCGAGATGCCCTTGAGCTATGACATGGACGTACCAAACTCCCGAGCGACGAATATCAAAAACCAACTCCAGATACAATTTTTGTGCCGGTGCGATAGGAACTCGAACCGGCTGCCATGTGTGTCCGGCATTAAAGCTCTGAGAGAGTCCACTGCCTAAACTTGGACCAACTCCCCCTGTTCCTATATAGAGCCAATGATTTCGGTCATGAGGATCGATAAAAAACTTATCGTACTGCCCTAAATTATAAGACGTATCTCTACCGATTTGAACAGAATCGAAATGTTTCCCGTCCGAACTGGTATAAAAAATAAGGCTATCACCTACATAGTTTATCAGACAAATACTTGCTTCATGCGGATAAGTATCCCAATGAAAAATCGGTCTTGGAAGCATCACTGAATCCCAATCCTTGCCGCCGTTCAAAGAAACGATCTGAAAGTAGCTCTTAAGAGATTCGTGGGCATCGTAGCCAATCATGAAAATTGTATCACCTGATGCATGGAAGTTATATATCTTCAATGAATCAAGATTACGGACATATTGCCACCCTGCCGGCGGATTTGGCGACTGGGCAAAAGCATTTGCCACCAGCAACAACTCGATCAGCAGGCAATAGGAGAATATTCGTTTTATGTGTGTCATAGATATAATCTTCTAATGTTCACACCTTCACAAAACGATACAGTCTTCCTCTGTATCGTGCAAGATAGACACCAGAGGTGTACTTGCTAATATCAATGGTGATGCTGTTGCGGTTTGGCTCTACTGTTATTGAGCCGAGCTTGCGACCGAGGAGGTCGTAGAGATCAATCTCGCTTTGGGTTGCTACGGCATCAAAATGAAGTTCGACCGACTGATCCAACGGGTGCTGAGTCAAAGTTGTGTTGCAATCGCAAGGAGGTGAATTCCGAACCGAAGAAGTAAACGGTGGTCCTCCGCCATCTATCGTTTTATAGATTTGGCTGTCAAGACCGACTGCATAGCCCACTAACTGTGATGGAATTGAAATTCCACCAAGATTCACCTAAGGGAAATTAGTTGTCGCGTGGCAATATTGCTGATACCAAGTTTCACCACCATCTATTGAGCGAAAAATTGAGCGAGAAGGTGAACCAGAAGGTGTTCCAAGTGCTGCAATATTAAGTGCATCATACTTAGAAAGGTGCCCTCCAGGTTGACAATTAGATTGTTTTGGGATGGTATTTAGACTTACTACCTGGGTTGAATCAATATTACCATCAGCATATAATTTTAAAATATAGCCATTAATATATGTTGTGAGCCATGAACTGTCTTTAAGATATAGAATTTCATCTGAATAAGACGTATTCGTCCAAGTATACCCTCCATCAGATGTATAAAATCCCACATCTGCACCCCCAGAGCCATTCCATGCCATGTATGATTCAGTAACAAATCCATGATTCTCATCACGGAAAGCAAGACAACAGGCACCAACGACATGAGTTATTCCCGGAGAAGGTGGAAGTATATTACGATAAATCCAAGTTTTTCCGCTGTCAGTTGATTTTCCTAAGGATAGTCTTGTCGTATCACTGCTACTTGCAAGAGCATATCCGATTTTTTCTGTGGGGAAATCTACATCGGCGGCAGGAATATCAGGTCTCGGTGTCCAAGTAAAGCCTCTATCTGTGGTCATTAGGATAGGAGAACTGATACAAAGACCAAGCTTATTATTAAAATAAAATTTATACCGACCACCTGAAAATCCCATCGGCTTCCAAGATAAGCCTCCATCAGTTGTGCGCATTGCTCCTTGCGAAGTACCATTCACAAAACCGGTATCATTATTAATAAAATAGATATCCGATAAATATATTGAAACAGGTGCATCCGTTAACGGAAACCACCCCGACTGCGCAAAAGCATTTGTGACCAGCAACAACTCTATCAGCAGACAATAGGCGCTTATTCGTTTTATGTGTGTCATATCATTTGTTTATCGGAAGTCTCCTGAATCTATGCGTTATTGGGATTCTGTTGAGTAAAAAACACCACAATGACAAGAAAGTCTCATTAATATCTCAATAACTTGAGGGTATAGAACGGTGTCATATATAGAAGGCAGCTCCTACAAAACGAAGACTTAGGCACGAACTCCCTGAAATCATAGTTACATAACCAGTTAATTATTAGAAAATAGTTCATGCGTTACCACTGGCGTCTTCCGGAGACCTCTCCTGAAGATCACGAGGCGGCGCACAGTTTAGCTCAAGCACTGAATGTACCACAAAGTATCGCATCAATACTCGTAGCACGCGGAGTCCGCACCTTTGACGAAGCCAAAGTTTTCTTTCGGCCTTCGCTTGAAGAGCTACACGATCCTGCTTTAATGTCCGATATGGACATCGCCACTGACCGCATTCGCGGCGCTATCGAGCGCGGCGAATCGATCGCAATATATGGCGATTATGATGTCGATGGTACGACCAGTACAGCAATGCTTACGATGTTTCTTCGTTCGCTTGGGGCAACTGTTGCGTTCCACATACCAAATCGTTTTACCGAAGGCTACGGCTTAACCGCTATTAGTCTCGACCGATTATTTGCTACCAAAAAGCCCGATCTCCTGATCTCGATCGACTGCGGTATTACCGCAATCGACGCAGTGGCTTATGCACGGGCACAAGGTGTCGAGGTTATTATTTGTGATCATCACGAACCGACCGATACCCTTCCCGATGCGAATGCAATTCTCAATCCCATCAAACCGGGCTGCAACTATCCGTATAAAAATCTTTGCGGTTGTGGTGTAGGTTTCAAACTCATCCAATCTATTGCCGCATCGTATGGCAAGGTCGAGATGGCGTATGAGTATCTCGATTTTGTTGCTCTCGCAAGCTCGGCAGATATCGTCTCGCTCATCGGCGAAAATCGTATCCTTGTGCATTATGGTTTGAAGCTCATCAATGAATCACCTCGCCCGGGTGTAAAAGCATTGATCCAAGGCTCAGGTCATAGCCTCAATAAAATTACCACAACGCAGATCGTGTTTGGTCTTGCACCGCGTATTAATGCGGCAGGTCGTTTGGGCGAAGGCAGCCGATCAGTAGAATTACTGATGGCAAAAGGTGTTGACGAAGCAAATCGCATTGCGAATATTCTCGAAGAAGAAAATATGAATCGCCGTCGCATTGACGAAGGCGCATTTAACGAAGCGTTTGCACTCGTCGATCAAACCCTCAACCGCGATCTTGACCGCATCATTGTGTTGCACAATCCCGATTGGCATGCCGGTATTATCGGCATTGTCGCTTCACGTTTGGTCGAGAAATATCATCTGCCCGTAGTATTGATGACAACAATTGATGGCGTCGCCAAAGGTAGTGCACGCTCGATCAACGGATTTGACATTCACTCGGCGCTCAAACATTGTGAGTCATTATTAGTAACATTCGGCGGGCATAAATACGCCGCTGGTGTTTCGATGCTCCCGGAAATGGTCGATGAGTTTAGAGTGGCAATCAATAAAGTAGCAAACAAGATGGTATCGGACACGATGCTCGAACGCGAGCTTACCGTTGATGCCTCGATCGAGCTCTCCGAACTGACGCCGAAATATTTTGCGGTTATTCGTCAGCTCGCACCATTCGGACCTGATAATATGCGCCCGCTTTTTTATTCGAAAGGCTTGCAAAGCGTTGGCTTTCCGCGTATTGTAGGTAAAGCGGTGCCACATCTGAAATGCTCAATCCGTCCGAGCCAACGAATTGATGTAGCGCAACTAAAGTTAAACGGACAGACAGCGCCGAACAATATTCCGCTCTCTATCGGCGGCGCGGCAATTGATGCCATCGGCTTTGGTCTCGGCGATCGTATCGATGATCTCACTGACGACAAAGGCAAAGCCCGTGAGGACATCGAAATGATCTACTCATTGGATGAGAATGATTTCAATGGCAAAGTAACACCCCAGTTGGTCATTAAAGACTTTAAATAAACTACCAGCAGGTAGTTTACAAAAATCTTTAGTGTAACATCTTTCATCAGTAGGGCGGACTTTAGTCCGCCCAATTTATTTTAAATAATCTCATAAGATCAAGCTGCTGAAATGTTGAAAGTTCAGATCCTTCGCTCGCCGCTCAGGATGACAAACTTTCAGTTTTTCACTAATCCCACAATATTGTCATTCCGAGGGAGCAAACGTAGGCTTGTCATTGTGATATAATTTCAGCGACAGAGGAATCTCCTCCAGTAAAAAATATCTACAATAGAGTCAAACTTCAGCTTTTTACTGATCCCTCAATGATGACTCTCTTCAAGAATTCCGTATTCTCAATACTAAAAGGAATGACATTCACCTCCGCATTGTTTCACTCTCGCTTTCCACTTATTCAAACGCGATACACGAGTGAATGAAACCTTGTTCCCCATTTTGCAAGCCGGAAGCGATGATCGCCCGTATCACGTGTCCTGCGAAACTTGTACCACTCATTCACACCACCAGCAAGAAATAGACAAGCCACAATCGAACTGCGGTGTTGTCGGGGTCTTCAATCATCCACAAGCTGCTGTCATCGCGTACTACTCGCTCCATTCATTACAGCATCGCGGTCAGGAAGCTGCCGGAATTCTTACTGCCGACTGGGACAACACAAAAAAGACACCGACCCGCAAGTTTAATATCTATAAAGATCACGGCTTAGTGCTTGGTATTTTTCAGGATTCGGAGATCTTGACAAAAAATCTAGCCGGTGATTGTGCCCTTGCTCATAACCGATACTCTACCACCGGAGCCAGTGGAAAGAGCGAGAACATTCAGCCATTTTATATGTCGTATCGCGGCGGCAATTTTGGTTTGGCGCACAATGGTAATCTTACCAATACTCGTGTTCTCCACGAAGAGCTAAAAGAAAAAGGCACGATCTTCCAGACCAGCACCGACAGTGAAATAATCTTACACTTAGTAGCTCGTTCGAAACAGAATGAACAGCTCGCCCAGATTCGCGACGCTCTTCAACAAACACTCGGTGCATTCTCACTTGCTCTTCTGACTGACACCGCACTCATTGGCGCTCGCGATCCGCATGGCATTCGTCCGCTTGCGATCGGTCGTCTCAAGAATCCGAATGGTGAGTGGTCATATATGCTTGCAAGCGAAACATGTGCATTTGATATTGTCAATGCAGAATATATTCGCGATGTCGCGCCGAACGAGATCGTCGTGATCGATCAAGAGACCGTCAAGACGGGGATGATCAAGTCATTGCGCATCAGTGATAACCCGCCGATACCGCATCATTGCATTTTTGAATACGTGTATTTTGCCCGCCCCGATTCGAAAATTTTTGAGGAGAACGTGGACAAAGTTCGTCGCAAGCTCGGCAAAAATCTTGCTGCCGAAAGCCCTGTAAAGCCGCTTGGTGATCGTCGTGTGACCGTTATCAATGTGCCCGATTCATCCAACACTGCAACGCTCGGCTTCGTATCGCAAAACAACAAAGAAGGCAATCCGTCGAAATACGAGATAGGCTTGATCCGCTCGCATTATGTCGGCAGAACGTTCATTCAACCCGGGCAAGATAATCGGGAGATGAAAGTAAAAGTAAAGTTTAATATTGTTCGCGGCGTATTGCGTAATCGGAGGATCGTTGTTGTTGATGATTCCATCGTCCGTGGCACGACCAGCAAATCACTGGTCAAACTGATTCGCGAAGCCAACCCGAAAGAAGTGCACATGCGCATCACTTCGCCGCCGATCACCCATCCGTGCAAATACGGAATGGACTTCCCGAGCAAAGCCGAACTCATCGCCAACAGCCATCATATAGATGCTGAAGAGATCGGTACTTCGTTGGGTGTTGATTCGCTTAAATATTTATCCGTCGAAAAACTTCTCGAAAGTGTACCCCACACCAACCGCAAAGGCGACCCTATCAGCTACTGCACCGCCTGCTTCACCGGCAACTATCCAGTACCGATAGACGAGGATGCAATGGAACAAGTTGAGAATGATGATTGAGTGAGAGGATTTCGGAACTCAATTAATCCTAAGACAGCTACTCCGCATCAATAATAAATTTATCGGTCGCTAAGGCACGGATGCCTACTAATCTTGCGGTGTAGTAATGCCCTTCTTCGAAGATGAGCGATGCCGAATAGAATTGCGTTGGGTCGATCTCACTTCTGGCAATAACATTGTGGAATCCGATCGGGATGAGCACATAATTTCTTAGCTCTTGATACAGCACAGCGCCCGGAGGATTATTGAAGAGCGGCGGTGCGTCGCTGTTATCAAGATGAACGTTCACACTTGGCTCGGGCTGTGGATAGTCGGGCAAGCCGTTGACAAATCGGAAATAACAAAATCCTTTCGGAGCATTTACTTTTTTCAAGCTGTCATTTGCAAACAACGGAAAGATACCGGAATCGCGAGTCTGGAAAATTAGTATCGAAGTAAGAGAAAATGATTTGAGCGAATCAGCAGGAATGGTGATGCTATCAAATCGCTGAACACCAGGCAAAGATCCTGTAAAAAAAGATGCATACAACACAAACGGAGAGTCATTGCGGATCGGTAAATATTTTTGATCTAATTGCGCAGAAGCAATCGTGTATGGCGAACTTGCAAGTGGAGAAGATTTGAGCACAACAGTACTGCCATTATCAAGAATAGCAAGAAAGCGAATAAATGCCGGGCCGGTCGGCTTGATGGTGTCGCGATGAACAACCGTATCAGTATCGTGGAGTGTTTCGTAATCCACGGTATGAGCGCAGTTAATAGATAGCGTCGCAATAAACGGGATAACGACAAATAGCTCCAGTAGGAGGATGATCAGATCACGTTTATATGGTCGAGTTTTCGACATATCTATTGGTAGATGGGCCACTTTCACTTCCCATCACTTACGAACTTACGAAAGATTTGTGACAGTGGTGGTAAAATATGGAAAAAAGTGGGAAATAGATTTACCCTCTCTTGGTGTTCCCTATTGACATTAATTCACTTACATGAATTCTAAACTCAGAAAACAGAGCTTCGAGACCCCATCGGCAATACCCATCGAGCGTATATATACCGATGCGAACCATCCGGAAGATGCGGATGAATTCCCGTTTTCACGCGGCGTCTATAAAGAGATGTATCGGTCCCGCCTCTGGACGATGCGACAATATGCAGGTTTTGGAAGCGCGGCGGAGTCGAACAAACGATATAAATTTCTGCTCGCCAGTGGCACAACCGGGCTTTCAGTAGCTTTTGATCTTCCAACTCAGATCGGCTATGATTCCGATCACCCAATGGCTGAAGGCGAAGTTGGGAAAGTAGGAGTACCGATCGATTCGCTTGAGGATTTTGATGTACTCTTCGATGGAATAGAACTTGCGAAGATCACGACCTCTATGACGATCAATGCGACCGCAAGTATTTTACTCGCATTGTATGTTGCAAAAGCAAAACAACAAAATGCCGATCTGAAAAAAATATCCGGTACGGTTCAGAATGATATTCTCAAAGAATACGCGGCTCGCGGAACATACATCTATCCGCCGACACCGTCGATGCGTATCATCACCGATATATTTGCATGGTGTGCCAAAGAGTTGCCATCATGGAATACTATTTCGATCAGTGGCTATCACATTCGCGAAGCAGGTTCGACCGCCGTTCAGGAAATAGCATTTACACTTGCCAATGGCTTGGCGTATGTCAAAGCCGCAGTTGATGCAGGATTAAGTGTAGATGACTTCGCGCCTCGCTTATCATTCTTTTTTAATTCACATCTCAATTTTTTCGAAGAGATCGCTAAGTTTCGCGCCGCAAGAACATTATGGGCACAGTTGATGAAAGAACGTTTCGGCGCAAAAAAACCGGGGTCGTTAAAACTGCGATTCCATACTCAGACTGCTGGGTCAAGCCTCACGGCACAGCAAATTGAAAATAATATTGTACGCACGACCATCGAGGCAATGGCAGCAGTATTGGGTGGCACGCAGTCTTTACATACTAATGCGAAAGACGAAGCCCTTGCCTTGCCGACCGAAACTTCTGCCAGAACGGCGCTTCGTACCCAACAAGTCATTGCTTATGAAAGCGGGATTGCCGATACGGTCGATCCGTTAGCAGGCAGTTATTATGTCGAACATCTGACAAGTGAGTTGATCAATAGGAGTCGAACGTTGATCTTACAGATCGACTCGATGGGCGGTGCCGTTGCGGCGATCGAAGCAGGCTTTGTCCAAGAACAGATCGCACAAAGTGCGTATGATTTCCAGAAGCGCATCGAAACCAAAGAAGATATTGTGGTCGGTGTCAATGATTTTATTTCGACTGAGACGATCGAACCTACAACACAAAAGATCGACCCGAAGCTTGAACAAGACCAAATCGAAAGAATCCGAGCGCTTCGTAACCGACGTAATAACGAAAACTCGGAGAATGCTCGTGCGAGTGTCGAACAAGCTGCGCGTGATGGTTCGAACCTGATGCCACATATCGTCAATGCTGTCGAGCAGTTCGTCACCCTCGGTGAGATCGCTGACACAATGAGAACAGTATTCGGAGAGTACGGAGTATAAGTAATGTCAGCAATAATCGAAGTAAAGCATCTCAACAAAGAATTGATGACCAAGACTGCGCAAGGCGTTGTCGCGACAGAAATTCTGCACGATCTGAATTTGACGTTTGAACGAGGAGAGTTTTGTGCGATCACCGGACCTTCGGGTTCAGGAAAATCAACACTTCTCTATTTGCTCGGCGGTCTTGATAAACCAACCACCGGTGATATTTTTTTTGATAACGAACATATTAGTGATTACGAAGAGGAAGATCTGGTCGAGTTACGAAATGAAAAGGTTGGATTTATTTATCAATTTCACTTTTTGCTCCCGGAATTCTCGGCACTCGAAAATGTTATGATGCCACTGCTGGCTCGTGGCACGATGAAACGAAATGATGCCGAAGATTGGGCGTATGAACTTCTGACGCAAGTAGGGTTAGAGGATAAAGCTGAATCGAAACCGAGCGAACTCTCCGGTGGCCAGCAGCAGCGTATTGCCATTGCCAGAGCACTTGCCAATAAGCCACTGGTCATTTTCGGCGATGAGCCGACAGGCAATCTCGATACAAAAAATAGCGATACAGTCTATGATCTATTTCGAAAGATCAATAAAGAGTTGGGGCAAACGATCATCTTAGTGACGCATGATATACATTTTGCCCAAAGAGCAGATCGCATCATCAATATCGTTGATGGACGTATCGAATCTGATGTGCATCTCGAAAAGGGTCAAATAAGCGACAAGTCGTGAACTTCTCACCCATATTTGGCGTTTTGTCGCTCCTTAAATGAAGTACCAGCCCTGTTTTTGGGCATATATCAGTTAGAAATTTGACGTTATGGAACAGTTAATTCGCGCCATCGCCAGTGAGCATCTTCGTAAAGACATCCCTCTTTTTAAAGCAGGTGATACTCTTGACGTATCAGTAAAAGTGGTCGAAGGCGAAAAAGAGCGTATTCAGCATTTTGAAGGCATTGTTATTGCCCGTAAAGGTGCAGGCATCAACGAGACCTTCACCATCCGTAAAATGTCAAACGGTATCGGCGTCGAGCGTATCTTCCCGATCCACTCGCCTCGTATCGCAAAGATCGACTTCATCAAGAACGGTATGGTTCGTCGTGCGAAATTGGGCTACCTACGCGGACTCGGTGCGAAGGACGTTCGTCGTAAGACCACCTAAACTGTCTATTTTTTTTAGTTTTTAGTCGTTAGCATTGTTATGGTGCTAACGACTTTTTTTTGGATTTGAATTGATACACTTTTGACAACAGAATTTCTCTCGCCGATTCCTCGTTAGACTCTAAACGTACTATTAATAGCAATACCATCTGACGTGCTCCGTTCGCTCTTTATAAAGAACTATGCATTGATCGAAGAGATCACGGTCACTTTCGACCGAGGACTTTCTATTATCACCGGCGAAACCGGTGCCGGAAAATCTATTTTGCTCGGCGCACTTGGGCTGCTTCTCGGTGAACGCGCTTCTGCCGACCTTATCAGAACCGGCGCAGACAAAGCCATAGTCGAAGCAGAATTTGACCTGACCAACTATCCTCGCATTTCTAAATTCCTTTCAAGTGTTGGTTTTGATTGTGAATCAGGCTCTGTAATCATCCGTCGTGAGATCAGCCGCAAAGGCACCTCGCGAGCATTCATCAATGACACACCGGCATCATTACAGCAATTAAAACAAACGGGCGAACTACTTGTCGATCTCCACGGACAGCATGAGCATCAATCGCTTCTTCATAGTGAGCGACATATAGATTTTCTCGATGAGTATGCAAATGTGAATGCTCTCGAGCAACACTATTCAACACTCTATGATGAGTTTGCTGTGCTTCGCAATACTTATGAAGATCTGAAAAAGCATCGAGAATCTGCTGAGAAAGAACGAAATTTTCTGGAATTTCAACGCGCGGAGATCGAAGCTGTTGCACCGCTTCGTGGTGAAGACGAAGAGATACAACGAAAGCTATCAGTCCTCGAACACTCAGAAGAGCTTCAACTCGCCTCAAGCGAACTCCATACTATTCTCTATGACGATGAAGATTCTATTTTCGAAAAACTATCGGCATCAAAATTATTACTCGAACAACTTACAAAATTTGATACGACATTCGACGACCAACTCAAAGAATTAACAGCATCTCTCGAAAGCATTCGCGAACTTGCACATTCGGTGAGCCGATATGCAGATCATCTTGAGTCAGACCCGGCAAAACTCCAACAGCTCCGGAGTCGTGATCTCGAACTAACCAGACTGAAGAAAAAATATGGACCATCATTAAATGATGTCATTGATCTGCATGAACGTCTCATTGATCTGCTTGGCGATGGCGGAAGTATCAACGAACAAATAATTCAAGCAGAGCAAGCACTTCTCGCTCTACAAAAGAGATCATCAAAAGCGGCGTTTGAACTAAGTGACGCCCGAAGCAATGCTGCGAAAACATTTGAGAAGCAAATCACAAATGAGCTTCAAATATTAGGGATCGAGCACGGCGTATTCGCAGTTCATCTCTCACAAAAAGAACGTCCCAATAGTGATCCGTTTTCATCGGCAGTTTTACGCGACAACATTGTGATCGAAGCAAATAAAAAAGGCTGCGACCACGTAGAATTTTATATCTCGACCAACAAAGGCGAACAGCCAAAGCCGATGGCAAAAGTAGCATCAGGCGGCGAGGTCTCTCGAATTATGCTCGCTATTAAAACCGTTCTTTCGGCATCTGAGCAAATTCCAGTGTTGATCTTTGATGAGATCGACACCGGCATTTCTGGTCGTGTCGCCCAACGTGTCGGCACGGCAATGAAGCGCCTGGCAAAGAAACATCAGCTTATTGCTATCACGCATCTCGGGCAGATAGCGTCGTTTGGCGATCACCATTACATTGTAGAAAAAAATACTACCGGTGCGAACACCACATCCCAACTTCGTCTGCTGAGCGCAAAAGAGCACGAAGCCGAGATCGCTCGATTACTATCGGGCGAGACTATTACCGGCGAGTCGCTCAAAGCCGCGCGTTCACTCCTACACGAAGCCGAATCGCTTGCCGCATAACCAACAATATCAACACGCCCTTGACGAACTCTTCAAACTCGAATTCACGGGGATGAAGCTGGGTCTCGATAATATTCGCTCATTACTTGATGTTCTCGCAAACCCACAGAGATCGTATAAGAGTATTCATATCGCAGGCACAAACGGCAAAGGCAGTGTCGCGGCAATGCTTGCCGCCGCATTACAGGCAAATGGCTATAAAGTGGGACTCTACACTTCGCCACACTTGGTGGACTTCCGAGAGCGAATAAAAGTCAACGGTGTGATGATCTCGCGAAACGATGTGCAGAAATTTCTTTCGAAGATCTGGAATAAAGTCGAAGAACTCCATGCTACTTTTTTCGAAGTAACAACAGCACTGGCATTCGATCACTTCAAAAATGAACATATCGATATCGCGATCATCGAAACAGGTCTTGGCGGAAGGCTCGATGCGACGAATGTGTTAGAAAACCCGATCGCGACTGTCGTGACTTCTATTAGTCTCGAGCATACACAGTTTCTCGGTGATACGCTTGAACTCATCGCGTATGAAAAAGCGGGAATATTCAAGCACCGCTCCCCTGCTATTGTCTCGGTCGCTGATTCACTTCACGATGTATTTATTGACAGGGCAAGAGCAGTCGGGACACACGTACTATTTACAAAAGATTTTTTGCTCCCCGATGAATTTGCTCGATTAGAGCCGCCGTTTACCGGCGAGCACCAACGAACAAATCTTCGAACTGTGCTGGCGACATTGCAATCGCTCGATCTTCCTTTGCGCACGAAAGATACCATCGAAGGTATTCACTTTACGGCTATTCTAACGGGGCTTAAAGCTCGGCTTGAAGAATATCCTGACCCGCGATTTATTGCAAAAGGCGCACAACTATTGATCGATGTCGCCCATAATGCCGAAGCGTTCAAGATGATCGCTGACTATTTCGAGTCCGCACACATCAGTCCTATCGTCATTGTTGGCTTGGCAAGCGATAAAGATCGGACTGCGATCTTTACCGAGTTAAAAAGATTTGCCTCACAGGTGATCTGCGTTCAAGCCGCCAACCAACGCGCCGTTGATAGCATAGTTCTCACATCCGAGGCATTGCATTGTGGCTTAAGAGCAACCGATGGAATGAGCGTAAATAATGGTGTAATGATCGCAGCTTCGCAAGTAAAACAAGGCGAATACGTCCTCCTTTGTGGCTCCCACTATGTTGTAGGCGAGTATTTAGCAGAGCGAAAGACTGTTTAATATCAGTACAAGAAAGCCTTGGATTATCGGTATTTCGTAACACCATCAAAGAAAGTGCGTATATTTGTGTAGCCAAGATAAAGAATCGTCCCAAAGAAACCCAGTTTTTTGTTCCGTATTCCCAGTGTTTGTTGATCGAGAATTCCCAATGGGTTTTTGAAAAAAGTATTCTATCTGTTTCGCTTCTTCATGGCATTTCCGCTACCAGCGGCAATAATTTTCCAACCACAGTTATTTCGAATCACACTGTTTCTCTATGTTAAACGCAGTTGAATTAAAAACAAAAAAGATCGTCGAACTCAACGACATCGCCAAAAAGCTCGGTATTGAGAGCGCCCAAGATCTTCGCAAGCAAGACTTGATCTTTAGGATCCTTGAAGCTGATGCAAACGCTAATCAGAAAAAATTACCGCTCAATGGTAAAGTAGGTACTGAAGAAGAATCAGGTTCGCAAGCATCCGGTGTCCTTGAGCTTCTGCCTGATGGATATGGCTTCTTGAGATCTCCGGCATATAATTATCTTCCATCTCCGGATGATATTTATGTCTCGCCATCGCAGGTAAAGAAATTCCAACTTCGCACCGGTGATACGGTCGAAGGGTCGGTCAGACCACCGAAAGATAGCGAACGCTTTTTTGCGTTGCTCAAAGTTGATCGTGTCAATTACCAGCCGGTTGACTTTACTCGCGACCGCCCTCTCTTCGATAATCTTACGCCACTCTATCCAAACAAACAGATCGTTCTCGAAACTTCGCCTGGCGAATACTCGATGCGTATTATGGATATTGTCAGCCCTATCGGTAAAGGCCAACGCGGATTGATCGTTGCGCAACCGAAATCGGGTAAGACCGTGATCTTGCAAAAAATTGCAAACTCCATCGCTCGTAATCATCCTGAAGTGAAGCTCATCGTTCTTCTAATAGACGAACGTCCGGAAGAAGTAACGGATATGGAACGCTCGGTTCGCGCTGAAGTCGTTGCTTCCACATTTGATGAGCCGCCTGAACGCCACGTGCAGGTTGCAGAAATGGTTATCGAAAAAGCAAAACGCTTGGTCGAAGCCAAACAGGACGTTGTTATTTTGTTAGATTCGATCACTCGTCTGGCTCGTGCTCATAACACGGTTACCCCTCACTCGGGCAAAATTCTTTCGGGTGGTGTTGATGCGAATGCGCTCCATAAGCCAAAGCGTTTCTTTGGTGCGGCTCGTAATATCGAAGAAGGCGGATCGCTCACGATCATCGCAACGGCGCTGATCGATACCGGTTCGAGAATGGATGAAGTTATTTTTGAAGAATTTAAAGGTACGGGCAATATGGAAATTGTGCTCGATCGTAAACTGAGCGATCGTCGCCTCTTCCCTGCTATCAATGTTAACACCTCAGGTACTCGTAAGGAAGATCTCTTGCTCAGTGCTGACGAACTCAACCGAGTCTATATCTTGCGTAAACTGCTTGCCGATCACAGCCCGGTCGATGCAATGGAGTTCTTACTCGAAAAAATGCGAGGCACAAAGAGCAACAAAGAATTCATGCGCTCGATGTCAAGCTAATTCGGTTTTACATTATAGTATTTTTCACGATCCCCTCGTTTCTGAGGGGATTATTGTTTTAAATTTCTACAACAATTAGAAACAACAACGACTTTTTTATATCGGAATGTGTTCTAAGACCCAATGGCTCAAGAAGAAGAATTATTAGGAAAAGCGTATGATGCGCGGTTAATGAAGCGTTTGATCCGATACTTGCAACCCTATCGGTGGCAAGTGGTTGGGGCGATCGCTGTCACGATCATTATTTCAATGCTCGGGCCGCTTCGTCCGCTATTGCTAAAAATAGCGATCGATAGCTACATTGCAAAAGGTGATTTTAATGGTCTGACAACGATCATTTTATTATTGGTCGCCAGTGTCGTCTTTCAGGCGGCAGTGCAATATGTTCAGACAATCATCACACAATGGATCGGCCAAAAAACGATCTATAATCTCCGCCAGGAAATATTTGATCGGCTCCATATCCTTTCACTTCGTTTTTTTGATAAAAATCCGGTTGGCAGACTCGTGACTCGCTTAACAAGTGACGTTGAAGTTCTCAATGAGCTTTTCAGCTCTGGCATCGTAATGATCTTCGCCGATGTCTTTGTGATCTTCTGGATATTTTTGTTTATGTTTTTCATCAACTGGAAGCTCTCCCTGGTTGTGCTCGCAGTATTTCCATTGTTATTGATCGCAACGATTATTTTCCGAAAGAAAGCTCGTGAGACCTATCGTGATGTGAGATTACTAATTGCGAGGATCAATTCATATTTGAATGAACATGTCTCCGGAGTCATTACGGTTCAACTGTTTGGTCGCGAGAAAAAAACATTGAAGGATTTCGAAAAAACAAATCGCGCTCATGCCGATGCTAATATTCGCTCGGTATTTTATTATGCCGTATTCTTCCCGACGATCGAATTTCTTTCATCGGTCTCGTTTGCCCTGATTATCTGGTACGGCGGCTCGACGATCATGGGTATGAAGACCAATCCATTGGCAGATGTGCTTACCCTTGGTACGCTCATCGCATTTATCCAATACACCGAAATGTTTTTCCGTCCGTTGCGTGATCTCGCTGATAAATACAATATTTTACAGAATGCAATGGCATCAAGCGAGCGTGTCTTTAAGTTGCTCGATGACGACACCATTGTTTCTCAGCCTAATGAGATAGTGCACCTCGAGAAGGTTCGTGGCGATATCGAGTTTAAGAACGTTTGGTTTGCCTATAACGACGAAGATTATATTCTTAACAATATTTCATTTCACGTCAAGCCTGGTGAGACCGTTGCATTTGTTGGCGCGACGGGTGCAGGAAAATCTTCAATCACCAATCTCATTACTCGATTTTACGAATTTCAAAAAGGCGAAATTCTGATCGATGGCAGAGACATTCGCACAATAGATGGACAAGACCTTCGCAAGAATGTTGCTATCGTCTTGCAGGACGTATTCTTATTTAGTGCCGATGTCATCACAAACATCACGCTCGGTGATACGAATATTAGTCCCGAACGAGCTATGGCTGCGGCAAAAACAACCGGTGCCGATCATTTTATTAATCGTTTGCCGAACGGCTATCAAACCCAAGTCAAGGAGCGTGGTGCTATTTTATCCGTTGGCGAGAAGCAGTTGCTTTCATTTTCTCGCGCACTCGCCTACGACCCGAGCATTCTTATACTTGATGAAGCGACGTCGAGCATTGATACTGATTCAGAGATATTAATTCAACGAGCGATCGAAAAACTTCTCGAAGGAAGAACATCTATCGTCATTGCGCACAGGCTTTCGACTATCCAAAAAGCTGACAAGATCATTGTGATGCACAAAGGTGAAATTCGCGAGATGGGCACTCATAGCGAACTCCTTGCCCTCGGCGGGATATACCGTACACTCTATGAGCTACAATATAAAGAGCAAGAGATAGAAGCCGTTTGATCGTATGACAAATAATCGTACGATCAATCTTACTGTCGGCTGGGCTTTTATTCTTCTCGGCATTGCTGGTATCTTTCTTCCTGTACTTCAAGGTATCCTTTTTTTTATTGTCGGGTTGCTCTTCCTTTCAAAAGAGTACCATTGGGCGCACCGACTGCTCGGTTGGCTCAAAACGTTTATCAACAAGCACTTCCCAAAAACAGGAAAGACTTTTGACAATGCGGAAGAGTATCTTGAAAAAGAGATCCACAAGATGGCAACGGAGAAAGGATATTTCTTCAAAAAGATATGGATCATAATCGCAATTATCCTTGGTCTTGGGCTTCTCGGTTGGGCTCTTACACTACTCTTCAGTTGGCTCAAAACCTTAGTATTTGCTTAGCCCATTAATGGTGCGAGAAAGTAGTATTACTCGGTCGGATTTTTCACACTCGCTTTTTTGTTATTATCTTTCTATATTCTCGAACGTTAAATAAATGCCCGCAAAAACACCAATTACAATAGCTTACGGAGATGGAATAGGACCTGAGATCATGGCGGCAACGCTTTCGATTCTCAAAGCGGCAGGTGCAGCATTAGAATACGAGGTTATCGAGATCGGCGAGAAGGTCTATAAACGCGGGATCAGCACCGGTATCGAAGACTCTGCGTGGGAGTCACTTCGCAAGAATAAAATATTTTTAAAAGCCCCGATCACCACTCCTCAAGGCGGTGGCGTGAAAAGTCTGAATGTAACGGTTCGTAAGACGCTTGGGCTCTATGCAAACGTCCGTCCATGTGTGGCCTATGCCCCTTATATTGACACCAAGCATCCGAAAATGGATCTCGTCATCATTCGAGAGAACGAAGAAGATCTCTATGCCGGTATCGAACATCAACAAACTCATGATGTTGTTCAAGCGCTAAAACTTATTTCTCGTCCAGGTTCTGAAAAAATTGTCCGATACGCATTTGAGTATGCACGTGCACACAAACGCAAAAAAGTGACGTGTATGACTAAAGACAATATTATGAAATTAACCGATGGGTTGTTTCATCAGGTCTTTAATGAGATCGGCGAGGAATATCCTGAAATTGAAAAAGATCATTACATCCTCGATATTGGTTGCGCATTCGTTGCCGAGAAGCCAGAGATGTTCGATATGATCGTAACGCTCAATCTCTACGGTGATATTATCAGTGACATAGCGGCACAAGTTGCAGGCTCGGTCGGTATCGCAGGTTCGGCAAACATCGGCGATGACTTTGCAATGTTCGAAGCTATTCATGGTTCTGCACCAACGATTGCCGGACAAAACATTGCTAATCCTTCGGGTCTCTTACAAGGGGCCATACAAATGCTCGTGCACATCGGGCAGCCTCAGGTTGCATCGACTATTGCAAATGCTTGGCTTCGTACCATTGAAGATGGCATTCATACCAAAGATATTTATTCGTATAATCACAGCCATGACCTTGTCGGCACCAAGGAATTTGCCGATGAAGTCATTGCTCGCCTCGGGAAAATGCCCGATCATTTTAAGCCGGTGTCATTCTCTACCGATGCTACAGCATTCAAGACCGTAGCATACACACCGCGCAACAGTAAAAAAGAGATGGTAGGCGTCGATGTGTTCCTTGATTCAAGACTCAAACCCGATGCGATCGCTCAGAAGATCAATGCCATTCGCATTGGCGAACTACAACTGACCTTTATCAGTAATCGCGGTGTGAAGGTTTGGCCCGATGGCGCGGCGGAAACATTTTGTAGCGACCACTATCGCTGTCGCTTTCGAACACCGAACAACGTTTCGATCTCGCACAATGACATTGTCGCATTACTTTCTGAGATCGAAAAAACTGGATTAGATTTTATCAAGATCGAAAGTCTTTGTACTTTTGATGGCGTACTTGGTTTTTCACTTGGACAAGGAGAGTAGAATGCTCGACTCTACACAATTAAAAAATATTAAATCAAGCCCAAAGCCGATCATCGGCATTATTATGGGAAGCACGAGTGATTGGGAAACGATGCAACAAGCATCGCTCATCCTCACCGAGTTTGGCGTCGAACACGAATGCAAAGTTGTTTCAGCGCATCGTACTCCATCATTACTCACTGAGTATGCAATGACTGCCGAATCGCGTGGTGTCGAAGTCATCATCGCAGGTGCAGGCGGCGCGGCGCATCTTCCGGGAATGACCGCATCACAGACGATCGTGCCAGTCTTAGGTGTTCCGGTCGAGAGCCAGGCACTCAAAGGGATGGACTCCTTACTATCTATTGTACAGATGCCTGCCGGTGTGCCTGTCGGTACACTTGCTATCGGAAAAGCTGGTGCAAAAAATGCAGCACTTCTTGCGATCAGTATTTTATCAAATTCTCGTCCCGCCCTTCGCGAAAAACTTCGCACCTATCGTGAAAAGCAAACGGCGGATGTTCTGGCCCAACAACTACCAAAATGAATGTGATCTTGCCTGGCAGTACCATCGGCATTCTCGGTTCGGGGCAACTCGGGAGGATGCTCGCGCTCGAAGCGAGAAGAATGGGTTACAAGGTTCATACATTCTCACCAGAAAAGAATTCGCCGACAGGACAGATCGCCGATCTCGAATTTATAGCAAGCTATAATGATACTGATGCCGCGAGAGAATTTGCTTCAGGCGTTGATGTCGTGACCCTTGAATTTGAAAACATTGCATTCGATGTGGCTTCGGCTATCGAAGCTATCAAACCCATTCGACCAAAACCAAGTGTGTTGCACACAGCGCAGCATCGCCTCCGCGAGAAAACTTTTTTATCGAGCAACAACTTCCCCGTCACACCATTTCGAACGATCACTTCTGAAAACGATCTGGAAGTTGCCGTTACAACCCTCGGGACACCGTGTGTCTTGAAGACAGCGGGCTTTGGCTATGATGGAAAGGGTCAAGCAAAAGTTGAGTCACTCGATGAAGCACTCGTTGCTTGGAGAAAGCTCGACAGTACCGAAGCGATTCTCGAGGCATTTGTGTCGTTCGAGAAAGAAATTTCAGTTGTAGCCGCTCGTGGGCTTGACGGCTCGTTCGTTCCGTTCACACCAGTCGAGAACACGCATCGCAATCACATTCTTGATGTCACTATTGCTCCGGCAAACATTTCGGAGTCTCTTGCAAGCCAAGCGATTCAATTAACACAAGATGTTATGACCGCGCTCGATTGTGTTGGTGTATTATGTGTAGAATTTTTTGTCACTAAAGATGGCAAGCTGATTATCAACGAACTCGCACCACGACCGCATAATTCGGGGCATTGGACCATCGACGGTTGCATCACCAATCAATTTGAGCAACAACTTCGCGCTGTCTGCGGACTGACACTCGGCGCAACCGATATGATCACCCAACATGTCGCTATGGTGAATATACTCGGTGACATTTGGCAAAATGGCGAACCCAATTGGGCAGAGGTCGTAAAAGATCCGAGAGTGAAACTTCATCTCTACGGCAAAGCCGAAGCTCGTGTCGGAAGAAAGATGGGACACATCACAACGACAGCACATTCGGCAAAAGAGCTGGCAAATGCTATTTCAAGAATCAAAAATATTTTATCCATTGCATCATGAAAGTAACTTTACTTGCAGAACCGCAGTATAGCGTTCATCTCGCCGGTTTTTTTTCTGCCCAAGCGGATATGGAAATGGTTGCCTCTGGTGCAGAGGTGGTGATAGACGGACAGTTTTTTGATCTTCAAGAAAAGTATCATAACCTCCAGTCATTTGCTTCGAAAGATGCGATTCTTATTTCAAATACACTCACTGCCCCTGCAACAGCCATCGCACGAAATGTTACCGGCTTCAAACGCATTATTGGCGTGCCGATGCTTCCGACGCAACTCGCATCACAGACAGCGATCGAGTATTCGGTCCCACTTCAACAAGATGCGGATGACGAAGGCGATAGATCCATACTGAAAGTATTATTCGCAAAAGATATTGAGAAGATCGGAGATTCTGTTGCCGGTATTTTCCCGCGTGCCATTGCGATGATCATCAACGAAGCGGCTTTTGCATTGCAAGAAGGCGTTGCTACTGCAAGTGATATCGATCTATCAATGAAGCTCGGGACAAAATATCCAAAAGGTCCCCTTGCTTGGTGTGACGAGATCGGCGCGTATTCGATCTGTGCCATTCTTGAGGCTCTGCAAGTCGAGTACGGACATGAGCGTTACAAGATCGCACCGCTTTTGCGATTATATGCTGAAGCAGGCAAGAAATTCCATCAATAAGATATTATGAAAAACGCATATATTATTTCCGCTTGTCGCACCCCATTTGGTAAATATGGCGGAGCACTCAAAGATGTTCGACCCGATGATATGGCTGCTTTAGTTATTCGCGAGGCAGTAAAGCGTGCAGGGGTTGATCCATCGGAGATCGATGACGTACTCTTTGGGTGTGCCAATCAAGCAGGCGAAGATAATCGTAACATCGCAAGAATGGCAGTGTTGCTTGCAGGCTTGCCGGAATGTGTTCCAGCGACTACGATCAACAGGTTGTGTGGCTCTTCACTTGATGCGATCATTCAAGGAGCACGCGCTATTATGTGCGGCGAAGCAGAGATCATCGTTGCTGGTGGTGTTGAGTCGATGACTCGCGCTCCCTATTCACTTCCGAAAAATGTTTCCGGCGCGGCGCTCTTCGGCAATCTGACAGCTTATGATACCGCTCTCGGATGGAGATACCCTAATCCAAAATTAGAAAAACTTTTTCCGCTCGAATCAATGGGCGAAACAGCAGAGAATGTTGCAGAACAATGGAACATCTCTCGTGAAGATCAAGATGCGTTTGCTTTTGAGTCGCATCAGCGTGCAATCGCCGCTCAAGAAAGCGGAGCTTATGATGATGAGATCGTGGCCGTAGAAATTCCTCAGAAAAAAGGCGACCCGATCATCATTTCAAAAGACGAGCAACCACGCCGTGACACGTCAATTGAAAAATTAGCTAAGCTCAACGCTGCATTCCGTAAAGGCGGAAGTGTCTCGGCAGGTAATTCGAGCAGCCTCAATGACGGCGCAAGCGCAGTGGTGATCGCCAGTGAAGCGATGGTGAGCAAACTCGACATCGAACCGCTTGGTCGTTATGTTGCATCAGCGGTCGAAGGTTTATCCCCACGTTGTATGGGCGTTGGACCGGTCTATGCCGTTCAAAAAATTCTTGCCCGAACGGGACTTTCTATTAAAGATATTGATCTCTTCGAACTCAACGAAGCGTTTGCTTCACAAAGTTTGGCGGTCATTCGCGATCTCAAGCTTGATCAGTCGATCGTTAATGTCAATGGCGGTGCCATTGCAATCGGCCACCCTCTGGGTGCAAGTGGCGGCAGGCTTGTCGGTACATTGCTCTATGAGATGCGTCGTCGCGAACTCAAACGTGGCATCGCCACAATGTGCATCGGTGTCGGGCAAGGTATAGCCGGAATGTTCGAAAGAGATTAATTTTATCTCGCGAATACTATTGGAACATCAAAATCATTTCTGTCGAGACCGCTCAGATCGAATCGCAATCTTCCGTAAAAGTTATATCCTTCCGGCAAAGTAGTATCTATTTTTTTGCTAAAGGTAAACGTCTCTGGCGAATTAGGATTCAATAGCTTCGATGATTTATCCATCTCTGCTTGCAATGAAGTCTTGGCTTCGAAAAACTCGCGACGTTCTTGAATGTGAAGTTTGAACGTATGTGGTTTTGTCGCATCGGCAAGACCACCTTTGAATTTCAGTACATAGGTCAATGAATCATTCGTCGCGAAGGTTACGTGAGCGCTTGACTCTCGGAAATCAAACGCGCCTCCAAAAGCGGTCGATGAATCAGGTTTGAGGATCTGCAATAAAATGTCAGTAAATAAATTGTAGTCGTTCCGACCAAGTGTCACATCAAACGATGCACGATGCTCACCTTTGCGAGGAGCAATCGCAAGCATATATGTATCACCACTTGAAATAGTCGTATCGATGGTCCTTCCATATCCAAGGATCTGTGCTGTTGGTTTACCGATCTCAAACGTGCTGGTGGTATGGTTAGTGAGGTTGAATCGTCCGTTCATCCCTGCTTCAGGCGTTGCTGAAAATGAGGCATCAGAAATTTCCATCGAATAGGCTTGTACTTTTAAGGTCACAACGGAAGGCTTTTCATCATCAGAGCCCAAGCCGCGCTTCACAATTATTTCCCAAATACCTTCGCGAATATCTTCGGTACTGATCCATCGGCTTTTTTCATCGATACCATCTTTGGGTCTCAGTCGGAGTGCATCAAATGTTTTGCCATCGTTATCAACAATGATCGCATCGGTATTCGAAGCCCCCTCGTCACCGCTGAGTGTGATCTCAACAGCTTTGGTCGAAGGTGGTAATCGAAAAAACTGGCGTGAGAGATACCCACTTTTTACAGGAATATTTTTTATCTCTGCAGTATAATTATCTACTTGAGTTAACTCGTTCGGGATAATAACCGTATTCCATAATTCAAACTCAGGATTTTTTCGCGGTGCTCCTTTTTTATAAGCGAGCACTTTGCCGACATACATCCCTGGTGTTTTCAATTGCTGTTCGTCATATCGAACGCTTGCTTCGAGCGCACCGTCGCCGCGGCGATAGATACTTGTTTGGATCGGCTCTATCCAAGGTGATGCCGAGACAAGTTCGAACGCATGAAAACCAAGTTTGCTCGAACGAGAGTTGTCTTTTTTCTCATCGAGGGGCGTGATCTGAAATGTCGTTCGGTCACCACTTTTCGGATAATAGCCATTACGATAATATGCCGCCGTTCCATAACCGACAGTATTCGGAACCGGTACTTTGATCGAATATTGTGTTGGCTGCGTATGATCCCGTTGCCAAAGTGATAGTTGATCGAAGGCTTTTGGGACGTTTACAAGCCCAGCACCTTCATCGAGTGGAGTCATATTTTCAATATGAACCGCACCGAGTTGCAAAGCACGTTTAATAGCAACAGCATTCGGAGTATATCCCGAAAATGACTGGAGCATTGCCGATGCGAGCACAGCACAGCATCCTGTTGTATATGGCGACGCCATCGAAGTGCCGTTGTACCGATCATGCGTTACATAATCCGGCACGGTGCTAATCGCTGTTCCCGGACTTGCAAAATCAGGTTTCGCAAGTTCGGCACCACGAGATGAAAAATCCCAAATAACAGTCTTCGTCATTTTCAAACCATACAGATCGCGCCCCGTATCGTATGGCAACGCCGCGGCACTTGTCAGTACCGAGCGAGCCGTTCCGGGCAATCCAATATTTGAAATTCCGGGACCTTCATTACCGGCGGCGATACAAACAGTCACTTCAGGATGTGCATCGAGCAATGAATCAAGCCACTCGTCCATGATACTGCGACCTTCGAGCTCACTGCCAATACCGAAACTCATATTGGCGATCACCGGCTTCCCTGTTTCTTTTGCAAGAGCTACGACATACTCGTATGCACGCTTCATTGAATTGGTAACCGTAACTCCGCCGTTGATATTATCCGAAAATTTTACCGCGACCATCTGTGCGCCAGGTGCGACACCATTAAAACCTTGCTGTCCATCAATGTTACAGCCACCTGCAATACCCGCAACGTGCGTACCGTGACCACCGTCGGCAAAGTAAAGATTGATGCGATGCTCGTCAGGAAAGATATTTACTGCGCCACTCAAGAACCGCTCATCTTTGAGTGAAGAATTCTTCGGGCTTCGAATACGATAGAGATCGCCGTGCTCCTTAAAATTTGTGACAACTGCTTCATCAGTCAGATCACCATCTCCATCAGCATCTACTATTGCTGAGTAATGGCCTGCTACGTCTTCAAAGATCACGACGCCAAAGAGATCATCTTTTTTATCATTAAAATTGATGTCACTGAGACCATTCTTAAAACGTGTTTCGTTTAATACTGCGTAGAAATATTTATTCCCAACGGCATTGATATTTTTTTTATCCAAGCCGTTCAATACTTTCTTTCCATTGAAATATAGTTCGTCACCTCGACGCTCCGCAGTTTCATAGGTAAGGTCGCCGGTGCCACTAAAATCTTGCACATCGAGCATTTTGCGTTTGCCATCTGAGGTTTCGAGTAAACCGAGAAGTCCGGGATCGACACCATCATCAAGCACAGCTATAATCGTCCCACGACCATCGAACGTTGGGTGATCTTTCAAAAATACATTAACTCCGCAAGCACCCAGCGAGAGAAAACTCCACGATGACCTGGCATCAATAGTTGATGGAGTTGTTGTCTTTGTGGTATCAACAGTAAGACGTGTTTTTTTTGAAGCCCCTGTTTGCGCAACGGTGTAACTAGCAGTGACACAGACAAGAAAAGCAAAGAGATATATTCTCACAAGGTTTGATGGTTATTCAATAGCGAGTAGTAGAACACCCACGAACAAGAAAGACTTCCAAACGAGACAATCATTTTCAACACGATGGACTTGGAACTTTTGCATTCAAAAAACCTCTATAATACTATATGTAAATCTATCGTACACAATGAAAAATTTTCTTCTTATCCTTTGCCTCTGCTTTTTGTCATCGGTTGTTGGTGCACAACCTTTATTAACCGGAGCTTCCATACCCACGAATCTTTTGCGACACCCCGCACAGAGGCATACAAAGAATACTAACACGCTCCCACAAAGTATTCAGTCAACACAGGCATACAAGTATTTTGACGAAACACTTCCTATTTATGATTGGACCATCGGTGGGGTCTATAATCCTTTGCTGATGATCAATTTTGCGGAGCGCATCACGTTGTCTTCGAATGTTGGATATGTTGATTCAGTTATTATTACGTTCGACAATGTTACGAGTGATTCGATCTCGGTAGTGCTCGTTCAGGATACACTCTATGAAACACAACCGGGCACATTTTACCGTCTTTTAAATATATTTGACGCAAGTCTGGTCCCGTTTGCCGAAGTACGAGTCGCAAAAGCTGATATCAATATTGGGCAACCTACGACGGTGTTGTTTTCGCACGTCCAAGTCCCTCAAGAATTTTTCGTGGGACTACCAATCGAGCTCGATCAATCAACATCGACGATAAGCCCCTTTACCGTACGAGGGGATAGAGGACCCACTCATGCTCGAACAACAGAAAATGCTCGTTCTGCTGCAGCGGGTATTACTCAAACTCAAGTAACTTATTCCATTCTTCTTGACAGCACTTTCGTACCTAATGGCGAAACAGACCCGATCTATTCCAATCTCTATATTACTGCGTATGTTAGTACGTCGGCAAGCAGTGTTGCAAGTTCAACTTCATCACAAAACACATTATCTGCATATCCAAACCCATGTAACACACACACTACATTCTTTTCCAATGATCAAAATTTCTCCGGTGGAGATATTGAATTATTCGACATCTACGGAAGAATGGTACTGAAACAGCGTGTCGATCAAAATGACATCGATTGTTCACAGTTGCCATCAGGGGTGTACCGCGCCATTACACGTTCTGCGGGTGTATTACAGAGTATGTCCCTTACTGTTGTGCATTAATATCTAATATTTTTTATACTTATGAAACGCAAACTCTCTCTATTCTCAATTTTGGTAATTACGATGTTCATCGGTTGTGCCGATACGGTAAAAATTGTGAAATTTGATACACGTCCCGAAGCTCCGTTCAAAGGTGATAGTGTAACGCTGTATTGGATCGTCCAGAATGCAACAGAAGTCACACTCGATGATATGCCGGTTGCAAAAGATAGTGGTGGTTATCGAGTGTTGTTGAATGATAGTCGAACATTTACCCTCAAAGCAAAAAATTCGCAATCGGAGAGAACAAATAATTTGAATATTATTGCAAGGATGAGATAAGCCGAATGGTCGGTGATGTTTTATTTGGTGGTAAGAATTCTAAACTCGACGCGCCTATTTTTTGCTTTTCCTTCCTCGGTTTCATTCGGTGCGATCGCTCGTTCCGATCCGAAACCTTCTGAAGAGAGACGTTGCGGATCAATCGCTTTACCGATCAAATACAAAACTACCGATCTTGCTCGTGCTAACGAGAGCGATTTATTATGAACGGTACTCCCGGTCGAATCAGTATGACCTTCGATAGAAACACGAAGAGAAGTATCTTGAGAGAGGATTGATGCAAGTCGGTTGAGCTCAGCAAATGATACCGGAAGTAATGTTGCTTGGTCGGTCTCGAAAAAAATATTATTCAATCGTATCACAGCATTCTCTTTGATCTTGACGAGCACCAATTGTTTTTCGATCACCGAAAACGCCTTTACATCTTTGCCATCGAATCGCTCGCTTGTTGGGAGGTAACCACTGTGCGTTGCGAAAATGGCATAAGACTCGCCTGCCGGTAGCGTGATCTGATACTCACCACTCGATGGGTCGCTATGAGCAAGCCCAAGCGTTTTGCCATCGCTCAAACGTTCATACCGAATTTCAGCATCAAGAGGTTTATTGTTCTCGTCAGTGACCGTGCCTTTTATCAACGTTACCTGAGTCATTCGCGGCGGCGCAGCAGTACGATAAATATCGGTTTGATCGTTCTTATCTTTTCGCCAAACAAAATACGCAAATTCTCCTTTCGCATCTTCGGTGTAGTAAGTTGTTCTTCCACTGCGATTAAAATTTGCCCCGAGATGCTCCGGCTTCGACCAATGCTTCCAACTATCATCAAGCCGTTCTGCTCGCCAAACATCTACTTCGCCAATATTGCCCGGGCGGTCACTCGAAAAATAGAGCGTCTTCCCATTGGCGGCGAGATATGGTGTAATTTCATCACTACTGGAATTGATCTCAGGTCCAAGCCAGATCGGCGGAGCCCAAGTATCAGTTGCTTCATCAAGAAAGCTCACGTAAAGATCGCGCCCGCCCATCGACGAGTCGCGTTGTACACTCATAATGAGTGTACGTTGGTCAGGTCCGAAGCTATAATCAGTAATAGCACCCTGTACATTGAGTAATTGAATATGAATTGGTTTAGGGATCGACCAACCGTCTTTCGTACGGTGCGACACCATGACCCGATCTTCAGGCGGTGTGTCTGCCCTGAGTTTACCCACAAGATAGAGTGTGTTGTTATCAGGTGTCACACTTGTGACGGCGATCCCATAACGAGAACGAAGATGACCGGTCAATATTTCAGCCGGATAGAAAACATCGTCTTTTCCATGATAACTGCGCCAAATGTCTATCACGATCTCTCCATCAAGCCCCATACGAGGACGAGTAAAGTAGAGCGTCCGACCATCGATCGAGATCACGGGTAACACTTCGCTTTGCAGAGGATCATTTACTTCCGGCGAAAGTTTTTCAATGTTCGGTTGCGCGAGAACTACGTTCGAACACAATTCGATACAGAGAAGTATTACAAGAGCAATAAAACGATAGCGATGGGTTTTCATACTAATTATAGATAACACCATTGAGCCTATTTTGTCTCCAGATGGTACTTTTTTAAAAGATTATTCTTCAATGAACAGTGTTATTTTCTTATGATAAATTTTTCTATGAAGCTTGTTGCCGTAATCCTGTTGCTGGTCGGTTTTACCATCTCGACCGTGGCGTTTTCTGATGGTATTGATACCGCAGGCAAACATCATCGTGTGCATCGTAAGTATCATCATCACACAAAAAAACACACCAAAAAAGTTGTTGTCAAAAAGAAGACAAAAACGAAAACAACCGTGCGCACCCAACCGCCGCTCAAGCGCAACTACCCTGTTCCGGGTGCCGGTGGTGGCGAAGACCGTAATGATGATTGGTATCGCCATCGTGCACTACCAAATGATGATATAGATCCTGCATATTATACGAATGCACTCGAGCAAGCGCGGAAGATACCAGTCTATCGCCGAGGCGGAAAAAATACTCCTCTGGCTTCAATGAATTGGCAATGTGTTGGGCCATATACTATTGGCGGACGTGTGACCTCAATTGCAACACATCCTACCGATTCAAATACTTTTTATGTCGGCGCCGCGGCAGGCGGACTCTGGAAAACTTCCGATCACGGTAATAGTTGGCTCTCTCTTACCGATACTTTTCCGATGCTCTCTGTCGGTTGCATTACCATTGATGCAAAAGACCCGAAAACGATCTATATTGGAATGGGCGAATGCAATGCCAGCGCGGACTCTTACCCTGGCAATGGTATTTGGAGAAGTGAAAATGATGGGGTATCTTGGACGTACCTCGGGCTTGCCGCTACACAATATATTTCGAAGATCATTATCGATCCATCAAATCGGAATATCCTCTATGTTTGTGCACCGGGACCGACAAGTATTGCAGATTCGAATCGTGGCATCTGGAAGTCAACAGATTTTGGAAATACTTGGACACGCTCGCTCTTAGTGAGAGTTTCAAAAACAAAAACTGCTTCATCGGTGCCAATGAGCGACCTCGTGATAAACCCTCAGGACAATCTTGATCTGGTTGCCGCAACATGGCAGCATATTGATTTTAATATTGCCACCTCACCACAAACAGGGCTTTGGCGCACCAGAGATGGCGGGCTGAATTGGATTCGAATTGATTCGCTTCCTGCAACAAACTATCCGAACGGATTCAAATCAAAACGCTTGGCTCGTACCTCGCTCTTTTGGGCAAACACTACTGGAAAACCAACACTCTATTCAGTCGTTTCAAAAGTTGATAAAAATATCCAAACAGGTTTTAATCTTGATGAAAATCTTTTCGGGATCTTTAAGACTACAGATCCTGAATCAGGATGGCAGATCGTGCTCGACTCCACATTTCGAATTCCATTTCTCGGAAATAATATTGACAGCATTGATCTGTTCAATCACCAAGGTGGCTACAATAATTTTATTACCGGAAACCCAAAACGCCCAGATGAACTCTATGTCGGTGGCATAGATATTATCCGTACCACCGATGCCGGTGCGCATTGGAAAAATATTTCAGATGGGTATATTCATTATTTTAATAATAGTCGTGACCAACATTCCGATCAGCATGCAGTTGCAATTACTGCTGCGGCTTCGGGCAACGATCTGCTTAACGGTTCTGACGGCGGTGTTTTTCACACAACCGATTTCGGTGCAAACTGGAAACAACTCAAGGGACTTCCTATTACGATGTTCTATCATCTTGAACCATGGGTTGCAGGTATGACTTCACTCGGGAATACATTCCCTGCTGATTCGATAAAACTCATAGGTGGCACACAAGATAACGGAACAAACGCTCACGGATTTAGCCCAAATACTGATTGGGATTGGATCAATCGTGGCGACGGAGGTGAATCGCAGACGCATCCGACCAATCCGAACATCCTCATCACATCGCTTCAACTCGGAAAGATATTTGTTCGCACAACACTTGATTCATTGCGTCCGAATTTAAAGTCAGACGACGGCAAACTCGACCCGAATCCGAAAAAGTGGATCGACCTTTCAAAGATCGCACAACGTCGGGGCATTACCGATTCGTCTGAACCGTGCGCTTTTATACCTCCGGTAGTTCTTGATAGGGAAAATCCTACCGAGCTCTACACCGGAAGACTTCGAGTATATAAAACTATTTTTGATTATAGCAACCCTGATAGTGGTACGGTGATCAAACTATGGTCACCACAACTCGCCGGACAACCGAACAACTTGAAGCAATGGTATTTTGGTGACATCGGCGGGCTATCACTCGGTGCACCTGACGCGCGAGGTCGTCGGATGATCTGGGCAGCGGCATATCTTGGTGGCAAAGCGATCTGGAGAACAACCGTAGATGAAACACTCTCGATAGACAGTATGCCGAAATGGATTCGTGCTGACAACGGGCTCCCGAATGCCTATCCCAATCTGATAGTTGCTGACCGCAGCGATTCCCTTACAGCATTTGTGGCGTTCTCGGGTTCGATCGCTGATGCAACGGGGCATATTTTCAAAACGATTGATGGCGGAAAAAATTGGACAAAGATCGGTGTCGGTTTACCAAATATTTCCGTAAATGCATTAGTGATCGATTCGCTCGCTGAAAATAATGATCCCCTCAAGAAAAACCAATTCTTGATCGCGGGTACTGATGTCGGAGTCTTTGGAACAACCGATGGTGGTGCGCATTGGTATCAACTTGGAGTGAACATTCCGCATTTGGTTGTAGGAACACTCGTCACCTATAAGAACTGGCTCGTCGCGGGCACTCACGGCCGATCAGCGTGGGCACTTGACATCACTGATTTTTCTTCACAACTTCAAGGTGATGTTACTGATCGCAGTTCAGCATCTTCGGCTCTGACGATCAATGCAGTGTATCCAAATCCTGCGCATGGTAGTGTTCGTGTCAATATCACTGATAATGAGCAAAGTGGACATTCGATAGAGTTGTTCAATGCAAACGGGACGATTGTGTTGCATTCAATGATGAGCGGCAAGGAAGCCGAGATCGTATTTCCGACCGGATTGTCATCGGGTACGTATGTTCTTCGAGTGACCAATAAGAGCGGCAACTCCGTACAACAACTATTAGAGATCGTGAAATAATAAACAATAGCTCCGACTTGGTCGGAGCTATTGCGATTGGTTATGGCAATCTACTTTTTGTTTTCTCGTAGATCTCGATAAATCTTTTCACAACTTCTTCGGCAGTAATAATATCATTTACTAAACCGGATGACTGCCCCATCTCCAATTCACCTTCATTAATATCGCCCTCGAACATCCCGAGCATTTCACGCTTTTTTCCGAGCAACGCTAATTCTTCGTCACGAGTAGCACCTGAGGTTTCGGCTTCGAATGCCCGAAGTGCAAACGCATTTTTCTTTAATCTTGCAGGAGCAATTCGTTTTAGTGTTAAGATCGTTGCCGAGTCATCCGCATCAACGATCGCTTGCTTGAAGTGTTGGTGAGCGCTTGCTTCGATGGTTGCGGCGAACCTTGTCCCAACCTGCACTGCTTGAGCTCCCAATGCCAACGCGGCAAGCATCTGACGGCCATCGGCAATACCACCGGCGGCGATTACCGGAACACTTACTGCATCGACAACTTGTGGCACCAAACACATCGTCGTGATCTCATCGATGCCATTATGTCCGCCCGCTTCAAAACCTTCGGCTATCACCGCATCGCATCCAGCTTCGACAGCTTTCTTTGCGTGTTTGACACTTGCAACAACGTGCGCCAAAAAGCAACCGGAGTTCTTTAATTTCTCGGCATAGACTCTCGGGCTTCCGGCACTCGTGAAAACGATCTTGATACCCTCTTCGATCGTGACACGCACAAGCTCCTCGACATCACCGCGGATCAGAGGAATATTTACCCCGATCTGCGCTGCAACTTCGGTAGCTTTCGCTTTTCGGATGTGTTCGCGGAGAAGCTCTGGCTTCATCGAGCCTGCCCCGATCAACCCCAACGCACCGGCTCGTGCCGCGGCGATCGCAAGATTTGCACCGCTCGTCCAAACCATCCCGGCTTGGACTATCGGGTATTTGATGCCCAGTTGACGTGTTAATGCTGTTTCCATTGCTTCAAAAATACGGGAATTGGAGAATTGAGAAAGTAAATCGCAAAAAACTTCACCACAACAGAAAGTCCTTTTGAAGCAAAACCGAGTGGCGAAGGCAAAAAATTGAGTAATTTTGTAATCTATAATATCCCTATAAATATGTTAAAACGCGCAATACTCACATTACCACTTTTAACACTTGCACTTCTCGTCGCAAGCTGTGGAAAGAAAACTGAAGATATGACTCCGGTTCAGCCGGGCGAAACGATCACTTTTAAGGATCAAGTTTATAAATTCTCCTTTAAGGCACCGAAAGCTTGGGTTGCTGAATCTACCCCTGGCAAAAGCACAAGCTATTTTTCTACACAAGCGAGTGAAGTTCGCTTTCAGAAATTTACTGAAGGTGAATTCGGCGCTAAAGTTGAAGTCGGCGTGAAAGACGGCATGACCAAAGAAGCCGCCGTCGAGGATTACAAAAAAAGTATGGAAGGCATTACCTTCTCAGCCTCTGAGCCTGCAACACTTGGCGGACAACCTGCACTGAAAGTAAGCTTTAATACCGGCACCGACGCTGACGCCTATATGGGCTATCGAATTTATTCGAACAAAGATTCGATCGTCACCTACTTCGAAGCCGCTACATTCGGCAAAGGAAGAATGGATAAATACAAAGCGGTATTTGATCTTGCAGAACAGTCAGTAACGCTTGGGTATGTGCTCAATCTCAAGAGTGGTAAGATCGACAGTGCCACGATGGATCAGCTCAAGAAAGAAGCAATGCCATCAGCAAATATGTCGAATTATAGCGGCAACGGATATACCATTCAATACCCTGATAATTTCAATACCCAAGCAACATCCAAAGGCATGAAATTTGAAGGTGATTGGAAAGGCGCTTCGATCATCGTTGACGGAATACCTTCGAACGGCCTCGACCTTGCGAAATTTGCTTCCGAGAACTCGAAGAATAATTACGGCAATGCTCCTGTACAAAACGCAACCGTCGGCAGCGAAGCAGGAAAAATGATCAATTACTCTGTTGTTTCGAGTGTAAGTTCACGAGCCTATTTTGTTGTTCGTGGTGCAAATGCCTATCGCATTACGATCAACTGGCCGAAGGAAATGGAAAGTTCGTTCAAACCGGTATTCGAGAAATCGGTTGCGAGCTTCAAACTAAAATAAAAATTCTCTCATAAGATGATCGGGCGTTCTGATGTAAGTCGGGACGCCCGTTCTTATTCACAGAAAATTGTTTTATCAAAGATGACATTACAAGAACATATCGAAACCTTACGTCAGCTCAGTGCTGATGAGCTTTCAACTCGCCGCATCGAAGGACTTGAAGTTTTTTCTGCTCTAAGAGCAGGACTCAATGATGGAAGTGTACGTGCGGCAGAGCCGGACAATAATAATCTGTTAGGATGGAAAGTCAATACTTGGGTTAAGCATGGTATATTACTTGGCTTTCGTTTGGGGACACTCGAAATGATACCGAGCGCAGAACCGTGGTCGTTTGCAGATAAACAGACTGTTCCGGCGCGGAAGTTTTCTATTTCTGATAATGTCCGCATCGTCCCCGGCGGCACGACTATCCGCGATGGTGCATTCCTCGCACCAGGGGTGATCGTGATGCCACCAGCCTATATCAATATCGGAGCCTATGTCGGCACTGGCACCCTTGTTGATTCTCATGCTCTCGTTGGCTCGTGTGCACAGATCGGCGAGCGCGTCCACCTATCAGCCGCCGCTCAGATAGGCGGCGTCTTAGAGCCCGCTGGTGCCCTTCCGGTCATTATCGAAGACGATGTACTGATCGGTGGCAATTGTGGTGTGTATGAAGGCTGTATCGTCCGTAAACGAGCTGTCTTAGGCTCGGGCGTGATCTTAACAGGCTCGACACCTATTTATGATCTTGTGAATTCCACCATTATTAAACGAGCAAATCCTGATGAACCACTTATCGTACCTGAGGGTGCAGTGATCGTCGCCGGGAGCCGCTCACTCGCGGGGCGTTCGGCATTTTCCGATGAGCACGGGCTTTCACTTTATGCGCCGATCATCATCAAATACCGAGACGAAAAAACCGATGCGAGAACTGCACTCGAAGGGGCATTGAGGTAATCGAGGTTTCGTATAGATATACTCGTACAATTAAGTGCGGATGATTGTTGTTTAGTAAGAATGAGCACCACCGAAAAAAACTATATTGTTGTTACCGGAGCCGCCGGATTTATCGGATGCAATCTGGTACACCGTTTAAACACGGACGGATACACGAATCTCATTCTTGTTGATGAGTTTGATCGCTCACCAAAATTAAACAATCTCGACCAAACACAATTCTCGGAGAAAATCGATCGTAAAGATTTTGTCAATTGGTTAACGATAAACGGCGATCGTGTTGACTTTATTTTTCATCTTGGTGCTCGTACCGATACAACGGAGTTTGATTTTTCTGTCCTCGAAACTCTTAATACTAATTACACCAAAGCCCTTTGGGAGATCTGCACACAAAAAGATATTCCATTCCTCTATGCCTCCTCAGCGGCTACGTATGGCCCCGGCAATGAGGGGTTTAATGACGATGTATCAACGCTCAAAGATCTGAAACCGCTGAATCCTTACGGACTCTCGAAGCATCTCTTCGATATGTTTGTGTTTGAACAACAGCAAACACCTTCGTTTTGGGTAGGATTGAAGTTCTTTAATGTGTATGGACCCCACGAAGCACACAAAGGTAGAATGGCATCGGTGGTCTTTCATTCTTACAATCAGATCAAAGCCAGCGGCAAAGTAAAACTTTTTAAGAGTCACAAGCCAGAGTTTCGTGACGGCGAACAGCTTCGTGATTTTATTTTTGTCGGGGATGTCGTGAATGTTTGTATGTTCTTCTTTATCAATCGCAAGAACTCAAACATTTACAATCTCGGTACCGGAACAGCACGAACATTCAATGATCTTGTCAATGCTGTCTTTAGCGCGTTAGACCTTGAGCCAAAGATTGAATATATCCCGATCCCTGAAGACATCCGCGATACCTATCAGTACTATACCGAAGCAAACGAAAGCAAACTGATCTCTGCTGGATATGATACTCCGTTCACAACGCTTGAGGAAGGTGTGAAGAAAACCGTTGCTTCGTATTGATGTTATCCTAATGTCGTTTTTATTCGCTCGGTAATTTCTTCGACCGAACCCAACCCATCGACCATTGAAAGAGCACGACGTTTACCGTAAAAATCTTGCACGGGTTTGGTTTGATCGTGATAGACGATCAAACGGTGTCTGATTGTTTCTTCGGTATCATCGACTCGGCCTGAATCAGC